>NZ_JADBTB010000084.1:0-9350 GCF_020246405.1 Microcystis sp. M083S1 | reverse complement strand
GTAAGGAGATGCTACCGTTTCTGTAAAAATTTTGGGATTATGAAGAAGATATTTAATCTTTTAATCAACCTTAAACTATTTACTTTTCCTAATCTCCACAATTACGATGCTTTTTCATGTCTTATTTGAAAACGCTATATATCTTAATTTCATATCCCCCAGAGTCCCAGAAGAGCGATAAGCATAATCATTTCGATCTCCTTAAAAATCACTGATTACTGTTGACTAACTCCTGCTTAATTACTCTAGAATTTTGATGGGCAAGGGGTAAAGTAAACCAAAACTGTGAGCCAACCCGCGGGGTACTTTTTACCCCAATTCTCCCGGAGTGAGCCTCGATAATTTGCCGACATTGGTAGGAACCTAAACCGATTCCCGTTAGGTGTTGATTATGAAGATTTCTTACATATAAATGGAAAAGATGTTGACATTGTTCCTCATCCATGCCAATGCCATTATCGCTTAAAGTGCAGTAGAGCATATCTTGGTCAATACGAGCATCTAAAGCTAATTGAATCGGTGGAGGATTATGTTTTAAGGCATTATTTAATAATTGTTCAAAAACACTCCTTAGCTGACAAGGATCGGCATCAATAGCGGGTAAGTTATCGGGGAGAAGATTAATAAAAGTAGCTTGGTATAAATCAAAATCTTTTTGCCAATCTTTGAGCCAAATTTTCACCTGTTCTTTTAAAGATAGAGGTTGACGATGCAAGATTAAAGGCCGTTCTTCAGCAAAATGATTTTCTGATAAAGCATTAATTAAAGTTAATTGTCGATCGCAACTACGCACCACCTGATCGAGCATTGCTCGCGAGATAGTTACTTTTTCCGTTTGCCGACACTGTAAATTTTTTAATAACATCATTAATCCCATAATCGAAGTGCGGAGATCGTGGGATACTGCCTGTAAAAAAACCGTTTTCATTTCGTATAAACGCTGAATTTCCCGGACTTTTTCCCGCAGTTCCAGGGTTCTGGCTGCCACTTCCTGTTCTAAATTATTATTCAAGCTTTGCACCCTCTGATATAGTTGCGCTTGGCCGATAGCGATACAAACTTGGGTGGCTAACTGTTCTAATAATTTGACCTCGCTTTTTTGCCAATGACGGGGATGGGAATATTGATGGACAACTAAAGCACCTAAATGTTGATTATTAACCGTTAGAGGTAAAACTAAAGAAGATTTAACTTGCAGGTATTCGTAATAACCCTTGAGAGTGGGCAGAGTTTGCACCTTAGCGGTATTATCAGCAATAATTAACTTATCTAAAGAAAATAATTGTCCCAATTCTTCCAGTAATTCTGGTTCAGGAAACCAACCCATCAGCGAGGGAATCTCGGGACGACGGGACTCAGCGATGACCTTGGACCAACCCCCTTCTTGACAGTGACCGATATAGACTTGATCGGCATCGAGCAAATTTCTGATTTCCTCAACAATGGTGTTTAAAACCTGATCTATATCTAAAGATTGATGGACTTTTAAAGCAACTTGTGTTAAAAAATGTTCTCGTTCTAAAGTTTCATTTAAAGCTCGATCGATCTGTTGTCTTTCGGTAATCGCCGCCGATAAAAACAGAGAAGTTGACATGACAATGACTAAAAAGATTTGTAAGATCAGGACACCTCTGGTATAATCGGGAGCCTGTAGGATAAAAGGGCTGATTCCCCCAGCTAATCCCATCAAAGCTAAAATAGATACTAAAAAATTCGCTATTACCGCTCCCCAAGTCTGAAAACGCATGGCGGCCCAAACCACAAAGGGAAAAGGCAGATATTCGAGGTACTGCACCATACTCCAATCGGGGTTAAGAAAATTTGGTTGATCACCAAAAACCACGGAAGTCACCACCGTTAGCAAACTCAGACAAAGTAAGGCCTCGCCAAGGCGTTGGGGTTGCCGTGGTTCTCGCAGGGAGTGATGATTGAAGAAAAAACGCAACAGCAGCGGCGTGGTCATTAATATTCCCGTACTATCTCCGAGCCAGATAATGCCCCAAGACTGTCCAAATTGTCGCCAATCCCAAGTATTTAGCCAACTACGGGCAAAAGTATCGATAGTGGCATTAACTGCCGAGGCCAATAAGGCCGCTAAAAATACCAGTAAAAGGATATCGCGAATGCGCTGTAAAGTGGCGGAAAATCTCAGATAATGCAAGAATTGCGCCCCTAACAGGGCCGATAAACTGCTGCCGAGTGCTGAAAATAGAGCTATGGGCCAACTGGCCCCTAAAAAGAAGGTAAGAAGCAAATCACCGATAAAAACGCCTAAAACTAGCCTTTTTCCCCCTAAAAAAACGGCAGTTAAGCCAATACCAGCACTCATCCAAATCGGGGAAGGTCGCAACCCTAAATTTAAGCAGAGATAGCCTAGCCAACCAACACCCAGATAAACTAGGGCAACAAGCACAATTTTAGACCGATCTGATGAAATCCGTAGCATTTTCAGTTATCAGTTATCAGTTATCAGTTATCAGTTATCAGTTATCAGTTATCAGATTTGAGTTCTAAGTGAGCAGTATGTATTAAGCGAGCAGTATCAAATAGTAGTTTCCCACTGTCTTTTCACTGATGACTGATGACTGTTTACTGTTTACTGATCACTGGTCACTGAATCACTGGTCACTGAATCACTGTTAATCTATCTCCAGATTGCCTAAACTAGGAGTAGTTCTGCCTCATGCAGATGGGTGAAAACCGTACATTTTCCCGTTAGGAATCAAAGATCATGCGGATTTTAATTGTTGAAGACGATCCTTTAATGCAGTTAGGTTTAGAACAGGCACTTAGTGAACAGCCGGATTTTGAGATTGTCGGTCAAGCTAGTGATGGTCTAGCGGGGGTACAATTAGCCCTATCCCTACGGCCAGATTTAGTGGTCATGGACATCGGTTTACCCCGTCTCGATGGCATTGCGGCAACTAAACAGATTAAGGAGGGTTTAGCTAATGTTCATGTGGTCATGCTCACTTCCCACACTCTGCAACAGGAAGTGATCGCGGCGCTGGCTAGTGGTGCTGATGCCTATTGTATCAAGGGAGCGAGTCTCGATCGCCTTTTGGCCGCCATTGAAGCGGCCAAGGACGGGGCCACCTATTTAGACCCCCAAATTGCTCGTTTAGTCATGGATAATCTCAAACCGCCGGCAGTGCAACCTAATGCCAATCTAGCACTTTTATCGGAGCGAGAAATGGAGGTTTTAAAGTTAATTGTCGAGGGCAAAAGTAACGCTGAAATCGCCGAACAACTTTATTTAAGTACCAATACGATTAAAACCCATGTGCGGGGAATTATGAATAAATTAGCCGTGGATGACCGAGTACAAGCGGCCGTAATTGCCCTACGGTCGGGTATTGTTTAAGGAGAAAATTGCGATTTACTTATCCCCTATTCGAGGCTTCTCTAATCACCTCTAAAACCTCTGAAGCATGGGAAATAGTAGGGACGTGACCGGATGCCAAAACCACTGTCTTTGCTCCCATTCTCTCGGCCAAATTAAACTGTAATTCTGGGGGGACGGCTTGATCTTGACTAGAGACAATATACCAATTCGGCGCAGCTAGGTCATCGGCTAGAGAAGTGAGAGGATTTTGCACAGCGATCGCTGCGTATCCTTCGGCTAATAACTGGGCAGTTATCTGATTATAACTAGAACCATCGGCCCAAAAACCGTGAACCAAAACAATATTGTTAATTCTGTTCATAAGATCTCTTACAAAACTCGAATTACTGGCCGTTGACAAAATGATGCAAACCTCAAGCCTTAAACACTTCCTCAATTCTTAGGGGTTAGAATACGGGAAGACCTTTACAAAACTATACAAACTCATGACCGTTGCTTACCCTCGTAAATTCAAGAAGACGATGAGCGCTCGCGACATCATGAAGCGGGTCATTAGCGATCGCGAAATTCATCTTGTCACCCTCAACCGCTACCGCTACAACGAACAACGTAGCTGTAAAGACCTCACCGAACTGATCGAAACCTTAGACGGACAACCGCAAGAACTGATACAGGATCTTTCCCACCACGTTGCCGATGAGGCCCGCCATGCCTACTGGTTAACCGATTTATTGATCGAATTGGGGGCCGATGTGGGGAAACCGCCGGGGTTGTCCTATATCGATGAATTTGAACGTCTTCTCGATCAAGATCAATTCCAAGGCGAAGAACAAAGGGAAGATGGACTGATTGCGGCCCTAGCGGCAATTAACGTCACCGAAAAACGGGGATGCGAATACTTTGCCGCCCATATTTATGCTCTCAAAGAAGGGGAACAAACCCCGGAAAATCTCAAAATTCAGGAAACGATCGCCAAAATCTTTCCCGAAGAAGCGGGCCATGTGCGTTGGGGTAATCGTTGGTTAGCCAAAATTGCCCAAAAAAGCCCCGAACATCGGCAAAAAGTCGAAAAAGCTAAGGCCAAATACTCAGCGATCGAACAGGCCGCCTATGAATCGGGTATGGATATCACCCTGGGGGCAGAATTGCGCCGCGTCGGTCATTTAATGGAAATCGCCGCCACTATGCCGCTTTGGGAACGTCCTCAATATCTGATGGAACGTTTACCCCAATCCCTTCTCGACCCGAAATTGCAATTATTCCGGGTAGAAGCGGCGCAAAAAGCCTGGAATCGTGATCCACAAATGTTTATGGAACGCTTTTTGCCGATGTTTTTTAATGCAGACGGCAATATCGGCAAAAAAGAGAAAGTCAACTAATTTAACCTTGATTTTCAGAAGCAATCATTCAGCGATCGCCGAAGAAATGTTAATCGAGGATCGAGAAAATCAGCTATTGTTTTAAATAGGGGTGAGTTCTCAGCTTTAGGGCCAGAGAATCACCACTTTTTTACTGTTTATTTTAGCTTTTCTTTTTTGGATTATGCGTCTTTTAGCTGCCTTCGATCGCTATCCCGATAGTGTATCGTTAACCCTAGAACCAGTAGCCACCGACTCGCAAAAATTTGATTTATATTTAACTTTACACCTACAAGCTCAAATTCAATCTCTCCTCGGCGGGGAAATTAAATGGGGACTGAAAGGAGGAAAATTAGATTTTGTTTTAGTTAATTGTCACCTGACACCAAATCCTCTTTCTAGTCAAGAGTTATACATAAATCGTATTAATAATCATCAATGGCGGTTATCCTTCAAAAGTCCTCAGTCAATATTTACAGGAGCGATCGAAAGGATTAACCTAGGAACCGTGAGTGTCGAGGAAGAACCTTATCATCTGACGGTGCAATTTTCGCTGACAGCTGCCGATATCTGTATCACGGAAACATCGGGATTATGGAAACACGATATAAGTCCCAATAAACATAGTATTTTAGAGCGAAAGTTAGCATTTTTCCTGATGGAAAATCAATTTGATGTTTTTTTGAGTCGTATTTCTTGGGGTTCATCCCAGGTAGAATTAGATACTGTTCTAGTTGAACCGAAAGCGGCAGCATCAGAAAATTTAGAGAAATTGCCAGCACAAATCGAGGCAGTTTATGCTTCTGTTAGTGATGATTTTCTGGAATTAGTCCAATTAGCTGAACTCGATCCCCTAACGGATTTTACTGGGGCAAATCTCCTAGCAGCGGAATTAAGTGGTATATCTTTAGGCATGGCCAATCTCTATCAAGCGAATCTGCGGGGGGCCAATTTAACCGATGCTGATTTAAGTGAAATTAATGGCAGTTATGCTAGTTTTAGGGGAGCGGATTTAAGCGGAGCCTTATTAGCTAATGCCGATTTAAGTTATGCTGATTTTTACCGTTCTAGTTTGGCTTTAGCTAATTTAATTGGCTCCAATTTAGAAGGGGCTAATTTAGTTGAAGTCAACATCACTCAAGCGAATTTTAGCGGGGCAAAAGTGAAGGGAACAAAGTTTGCCGATAACGTGGGTATGACCGAGGAATTGCGGGAAAATTTACGCTCGCGCGGGGCTTTCTGCGATTAGTCAACTATTAAGCTTCTATGGTAAATTGATAGGATTCCTGCCAAGTATTGCCGATCACTTCTTCGTTTTCTTCTTGATAATCGTGGTAAACTTTGCCTATTTTTTGACCTACATAGCTATCTTTATCGCACCTATTGATCAAGGAAATATTAATTACTTTCTTCTCAAATCTTGTCTCTCCTCATACATTCATTTTTTCTCATTCCCCACGCCTAATTATTATCATTCAAAGATGGGTAAATTAGTATTTATGTCAAGTTTTTAACAATTTTTCTGAAAAAAAGTTTAAATTATTTTAAGTAATTTGTCAGTTTATTAAAATCTATGTCAAAATGTGATCACTAAACTGTTCCGCAGTTCCGGCGTTCCCCAAAACCAGAGACTTCCTACTGCTATAGCTAAAAATTGAGTTTAGTATCAAGGAAAACTAGAATTGTCTATGAACACATTTACTCCCCATCAAATTGTTAGTTTATTCTGCAAAAATCGAACTTTATACGGAGAAGTAATTCAGGTGATCGAAAGTCGTTCGGCTCTTTGGGTGCGTCCTCTTTGGTTAATTGTAGCCGATAATTTTGAGACAATTGATGTGCGGGAAGGTTCCGATTTAATCCTGCCGATGGACTTATTTAACCCGGCCTTAGATACGGAAGTTTTACCCCTATTCTCCCAAGTAATTAAAGATAATTATATCGCTAATATTTCCTATCCTCTCCAGGAATTTGTGCAGCAAGTTTGTCAAAGTTATCCCGAATATTTTCAGAAAAATCTATGATTGATGAAGGTTACGTTAAATACAATTGTACTTGGATTCCTGACCGTCCCTTAATAAGCTCAGAGATTGCAGAATTAAATTATTGGCGCAATCGCCTCTATCAACTGGGATTAATCGGTCAATACGATAACGGAATCGGTTTTGGGAATGTGAGTAAACGAGGAAAAATAGACAAAGAAATCATTATTTCTGGCACTAACACTGGGGGTATCTCAGTATTAAATGAATCCCATTACACCACAGTTATAGACTACGATTGGAGAGAAAATTGGGTCACTTGTCGGGGAACAATCGCCGCTTCTTCGGAAACTCTCACCCATGGAGCGATTTATGAAGCGAATCCCCAGATTAATGGGGTGATTCATATTCATCATCGCCCCCTGTGGCAAAATTTAATGTATCGAGTGCCGACCACTCAAGAAAATATCGCCTATGGAACCCCAGAAATGGCCGCAGAAATTATCCGTTTATGTCAAGAAGAGCGTCTAGAAGAGCAACAAATTTTAGTGATGAGTGGTCATGAGGAAGGAATTATCGCCTTTGGGCAAGATTTAGCAAAAGCGGGCAACTTATTATTATCCTATTACCAGCAATCTCAGTCATCTTGAAAGTGACCTCCTTTCCAACTCACCACCGAGGAGAAAAAAGTGGTTTTGATTTAGTCGTTTTCATGTTAACTTGTTCTGTAGATTTTCGTTTTTGAGGAATGCCATAGTGATCGACATCTTCCATCATCTATCTGTCTCGATCGACTTTTCGCCCCTTACCAATGTCTTGATGACTATTTTGGATCAAGACGTGGATGTCATCGGGAATTTACAGAAATCCTTCTCAAATTTCGTCAAAACTGGGCAAGCATGGGCCCTATTAATCGGTTTCATTGTCGGTTATATGTTTCGAGGTTTTACCTCTTATTAGCTTTTCGCCTATCAGCCTTCAGCCAGAGTGAGCAATTCTTGCTATTCTTATGCTTGTAGAGTTGGAGATTTTTCTAACCTGAAGCGGTAATGCTATCAGCACCAGATTATCCCTAAAAATTGCCTAGCATATTTTGGTTAACTTTATACACAATCATCTAACGAAAACAGTGACAGCAAAGAAAACTTGGAGCGATCGCTTTGAAGGTAGTCTCCATCCTACGATCGTAGAATTTAACGCCAGTATTGGCTTTGATATCGAATTAATCGAGTATGATCTCACCGGATCGATCGCTCACGCTAAAATGCTCGCCTATACGGGTATTATCAGCCCCGAAGAAGCTGATAGTCTCGTCTCTGGATTGGAACAAATTCGTCAAGAATACCGCACTGGCAACTTTAACCCCGGCATCGATCAAGAGGACGTGCATTTTGCCGTAGAACGTCGTTTAACCGAGATCGTGGGAGATGTGGGCAAAAAACTGCACACGGCCCGTTCGCGCAACGATCAGGTAGGAACGGATATACGTCTGTATCTTAGACAACAAATCGATGATATTAGGCAAGAAATTCGCAATTTTCAGCAAGCTTTAGTCAATCACGCTGAAAACCATCTGGAAACCCTGATCCCCGGTTATACCCACCTACAGCGCGCTCAACCGATTAGTTTAGCCCATCATCTCCTCGCTTATTTTCAAATGGCCGAACGGGATCACCAACGATTAGGGCAAATTCGCGCCAGGACTAATATTTCGCCCCTAGGATGTGGCGCTTTAGCGGGGACGACTTTTCCCATCGATCGTCATTACAGTGCCAATTTACTCGATTTTGAGCAGGTGTATAACAATAGTCTCGATGGAGTCAGCGATCGAGATTTTGCCATTGAATTTATGACGGCCGCTAGTCTGATTATGGTCCACCTGAGCCGTTTGAGCGAAGAAATGATTCTCTGGTCTTCCCAAGAATTTAGTTTTATCACTCTCACCGATAGTTGTGCCACGGGATCTAGCATTATGCCCCAGAAAAAAAACCCCGATGTTCCCGAATTAGTGCGCGGCAAAACAGGGCGGGTTTTTGGGCATTTACAAGCGTTATTGACCTTAATGAAGGGTTTACCCCTAGCCTATAACAAAGACTTGCAGGAGGACAAGGAAGCGTTATTTGATGGCGTTAAAACCGTGCGGATTTGTTTACAAGCGATGACGGTACTTTTAGCCACCGGGATTCAATTTAAAACCGACCGATTAGCTAATGCGGTGGCGGAAGATTTTTCTAATGCGACGGATGTGGCGGATTATTTAGCCAGTAAGGGAATTCCCTTCCGAGAAGCTTATAATTTAGTCGGGAAAGTCGTTAAAAGCAGTTTAGCAGCGGGTAAGTTATTAAAAGATTTAACCCTGACGGAATGGCAAGAATTACATCCAGCTTTTGAGGCCGATATCTACGACGCGATCGCTCCTCGTCAGGTAGTAGCGGCCCGTAATAGCTATGGTGGCACAGGTTTTGAACAAGTGCGATCGGCTTTAATTCAAGCTAAAGCCATTCTCGATCATCGAAAATTTGCGTCTGAAACCCCGCCGTTCTAGGTTGGCTTTACGTTAGAATTAAAAGGCCAGTCTCGAAAACCAAGTGGACGGCGCAGCACCTTGAAAACTCGGCTTAGGGGGTTCCGACCAGAAAAGCTTGGCCGGGTAAAAAGTCGCGC
>NZ_JADBTB010000083.1:0-23889 GCF_020246405.1 Microcystis sp. M083S1 | reverse complement strand
CTTATCAAGGGGGGACTAAGGGGGGATCGGCACCCCCCTTATCAAGGGGGGACTAAGGGGGGATCGGCACCCCCCTTATCAAGGGGGGACTAAGGGGGGATCGGCACCCCCCTTATCAAGGGGGGACTAAGGGGGGATCGAACCTAAAATCCATTTTTAATTTAATTATAACCAGCTACAATTATTAAGGATTTTGATGCCAAACAACCTCAACCCGAACCAGCTTCACCGAGGGAAGTATTATTACACTTAATGTCAGCTAACAACATGAAACAAGCTGATTTAGTTGGTAAAATTGGTTCTAAGGGTGTGGTTTCAGAAATTGTTAAAGGCAAGCGATCAATTAGTAAAGCTCAAGGGAAAATTTTAGGAGAGACTTTCAATGTTTCCCCCAGTGTATTCATTTAATTCTTTATTAGTTGTTAATGAAAACAACCGTCATTGTTCCCCCGATTAAATGTCAAGGTATCAAAACTAAACTGGTATCATCAATCAAAAGTTTAGCGGATCAGCAAAACTTTGATCGCTGGATAGAAACCTTTTGTGGCCTGGAGTTGGTAGCTTTTAATTTATACGAAATCCAGTTATTAAAAACTGATTATTTATTGCCTCTCCTGATATGTAGCCTATACTCAACGGATTTAGTATTATTTGCATAAGACTCCTAGGGGTGTGTAGGGACATGATGCGAAGCTAGTAGCAGCCTTGTGCATTCATGACTCTACACCTATTGGGACCTTCGTCAGGCACTAACAATAAGGCTGACTTTTAGGCAAAAACGCGAGCATCCCGAGGACGAACATAAACTTGTTCCCCGACCTTGAGATGCAATTGATCCAGTTGTTCTCGATTCAGATGGGCAATCAGGAGAGAGCGATCGGGTAGAATTAATTCCACATCGATGGCCCAACCCAGATGGATAATGCGCTCGACTTTTGCCGCAATACTAGACCCATTGGGAGAAGAGAGAATTTCCAGGTCGTGGGGACGAATAAAAATCTTGACTCCGTTAGTACCCCCCCCAAGCTGCTCGAACAGTGCAGCCGAGGTCGGTGGTAAAACATTCACCCGGCCGATAAAACTCATCACAAAAGCAGAGGCAGGATGATCGTACACCTGATCGGGAGTCCCCACCTGTTCGATTTTACCCTCATTGAAAATTACGATCTCGTCGGCCACTTCCATGGCTTCCTCTTGGTCGTGGGTGACAAAAACACTGGTGACATGGACTTCCTCGTGTAACTGTCGCAACCAAACCCGCAGCTCTTTTCTAACTTTGGCATCCAAGGCCCCAAAAGGCTCATCTAATAATAATACTTCCGGTTCTACCGCTAAGGCCCGGGCCAGGGCAACCCGTTGACGTTGACCCCCGGATAGTTGGGCCGGATAGCGATCGCCTAATCCCTGCAATTGAATTAAACTCAAGAGACTGTCCACTCGTTTTTGAATGTAGTCGGGGGTAGCTTTGCGGATATTTAAACCGAAAGCGATATTCTGACGCACCGTCAGGTGTTTAAAAAGCGCATAATGCTGAAAAACAAAGCCAATATTCCTTTTTCTGACATTTAAATGGGTTGTGTCTTTGCCGTTGATGATAATTTTGCCTGTGTCGGGGGGTTCTAATCCTGCGATCGCTCTCAGGAGGGTGGTTTTTCCCGAACCGGACGGCCCCAGCAGTGCCACCAGACGATTCGATTTGATCTCTAGGTTGATGTGGTCTAAAGCGGTAAAGGTGCCGAATTTTTTCGATACTTGCTCGATGATGATACTCACGGTAGCTAATCCTCTGGCAAAAAAATGTATAGGGTTTGACCGTATTTTAACTACAATTCAATCTCAATCGTATTAAAATACAATTACATTTTACAATATAGCGAAAAAATTAAGTTTCGATTCGGGAGATTACTGGTTATAAACCGAGACTAAAAAGATTAAACAGCGATAAAAGCTTACTATTACTCTTTTTTACTCTTTTAGTCGGTTCTAAAGGCTTAATTAACTAATTTTGTCCCTTAACTACCAGAAACACACCGGAGAAAAGAGACGACTGAGGCAAAAATGGACTATTCTTTATTGACAATATTTAGCTTTTTTATCGGAATTATCGTGGGATTAACGGGAATTGGCGGTTCATCCTTGATTACACCCCTATTGATCTTTGTATTTCAGGTTCCCGCTACCACCGCAGTGGGTTCCGATGTGGTAGCGGCCGGATTGATGAAAGTGGTCGGCACCGTTCGTCACTGGCAACAGCAAACGATCGAGTTAGAAGTGGTAAAATGGCTAGTAATTGGCAGTGTACCCGGTTCTCTGTTAGGATTAGTCGGTTTTCGCTATTTTCAGCAGAATAGCTCCCTCAATCTCGATCAATGGTTGCCTCCTATCATCGGTCTTGTCTTGATGATCGTGACTGTCCTAGCGGCCCTAGAACTACTAATCTCCTTATTTTTTCCCGATTTGTCCCCTTGGTCCTGGCCAAAATTAGATTTAACCACTCGCTCCGGTCAGATAAAAACAACGATATTAGGGGCAGTTTTAGGCTATTTGGTCGGTTTAACCAGTATTTCCAGTGGTTCCTTATTTGCATTGGTCTTGATGACCTTTTTTCACCTTGATTCTCGCAAATTAGTCGGCACAGATCTATCGCAAGCGTCCATCCTCTTAACCTGTACTTCCATTGGTCATCTGGGATTAGGAACGGTAGATTGGAATCTGGTACTTCCTATCTGGTTGGGTGGAATACCGGGGGTGGTAGTGGGAGCAAGATTATCGGAATATTTCCCCAAAAATGCCCTAAAAATACTGCTTTATACTATTCTAGTCACGGTCAGTTGGCGCTTACTCCAACCCACCTAACCCCCATAGTTCACTCGAAAGTCATCATACTACCCATCAACAGATCGGGACTGGTGGCGACAAAATAGATAATTCCCGCACCGAGAATAACGATCGCTAAACTAAATAGTACCACCCATCGATCGGCTGGTTCATAGGTATCTTCATCTATATCTCGTCTGACTGTAAAATAATGGGCTGTGGTCAAAAATACGGTCAATAAACCCACTAAAGCAAACATTAAGCCTAATTTCCAACCATAACCGGGCCGGGGAACCAGAGGAGGATGAAAGGCCCGTAAACGCAGGATAACCATACCAAAACCCATTAATGCGATCGCTGTTCGCATCCAAGACAGATAGGTGCGTTCATTGGCCAGATGATCGCGGACTCGATTGGGATTGACTTTTTTCGGTGTAATGCTGGTCTTGCTTTCCGTCACTGGCGATTTGAGAAAAAATAACATGATCGAGATGGCTAGGGGTCGGTTTCAAGTTGACCGCTTGATAAGATGATGTTATTCTATGGCACTTGAGTTATAGATGGTATGGAAAAAATCTAAAATATATTTTTAGATGTATTTGTATTGAATCAAAAATCAAATAGAGTTTGCTCAATAAATCTAAAAACCTTGTTGGGTAAGACTTTTAGACTTTTTGTCAACCAAAAAGTACCAGATTGGGGAGTGATCGGGGGGAAAATGCAGGTACTTTTTCCCTGAAAATTAGGTAATTGACCCCCTCAAAATCGCTAAAACCCTACACCCTACACCCTACACCCTACACCCTGCCCCCACCGAAAAACTTTTTGCCGCAAACCCTAAATAGATTCTGCTTGTTGCTGGAAAAGCGCCCATCCATAGCTTAAGGATAGGGCCAAGAAAGCGAGGGGAAGACTTTCCTTGATTATAAACACACCCAAACCGATCAACACACAGGGGACAAAGTGGCTGCCGTGACTGGTAATTAAATTAGCGATCGCCGGTAATTGGGTTAACTGATGAGCAGTAAAACACCAAACACCCACCAAGATCAGAAAAACGCTGACGATAGTGACTAAATTTTGCCAAGTATTACTAGCAAACAGAGGCAGATAAATCCCTATATTATCACTGCCATTGGCGATGGTAATTGCCGCCACAGCGCCGGTTTGAGGGGAAAACCAGGCCGCCAAGGGAAAATAAGGTGCTGATTCTACAGCGACCTCCACATTATTATCCGTCTCGGTTTCTTCTCGCTGCCAGAGACTCCGAATCCCGAAAATCACGGGTAACAGACCGAGAAAACGAATCCACTGAGCCGGAATCAAGAAACTCCCGAAAAAGCCAGTTAAACTCGCCAAAATCAGCAGGATAAAGCCTAAATACTGACCGATAACGATATGACGACGGCGAAAAAGTTTATTGACCTGGGTAAAAAGAATCGTCAAAATCAGGATGTCATCGAGATTAGTGGCAATAAAGGCCGCTATTGCTGTGGATATGGCAGTAATCATGGTGGTCATAGGATTTTTTTCTTAATCGGCTCTTCTGATCTCGATCGCCCTACTTCTACTCTAGAAAGAGCCATTAATAAAATCAAATATTCTTTCTTGTTGATTTAATAAATTAAAATGATGGAAAGACCAATAGAGACGGAAAACCCATTGCCATGGCCAGAATGACCCTAGATCAACTGGAAATCTTTCTAGCGACTGCCGAACATCTCCACTTCACCAAAGCAGCAGAAGCTTTATATATCACCCAACCGGCCGTCAGTGCCGCCATTGCCTCCCTAGAAAATGAATACGGGGTGAAATTATTCCATCGCGTCGGTCGTCACATCGAGATCACGGAAACAGGACGTTTATTGCAATTAGAAGCGCAACGCATTCTCACCCAGGTAACTTTGACAGAAAGGGGATTGGCGGAATTCAACGACTTGCAACGGGGAGAACTACAATTAGGATCGAGTTTGACTATTGGTAACTATTGGCTGCCGGCAAAAATTAGCGATTTTCAGGAGCGCTATCCAGCAATTAAGATCAACTGCACCCTAGCTAATACGGAAGAAATCTGTCTGGGTACGGCTAACGGACGTTTTGACCTAGCATTAATCGAGGGAGAAGTCAAGAGTGATTTAACACATTGTTTAGAACAGGAGATCGTCGGCAGCGATCGCTTATTAATCATTGTCGGACGTTCTCATCCCTGGTATAAAAGAGAAGCGATCGAATTACCCGAATTAGTGGAAACCCCTTGGGTAATGCGAGAATCAGGATCGGGAACTCAACAAAGATTCGAGGAAGCTTTACAGAATTGGGGCATCGATTTACGCACATTAAAGGTGACTTTGCTGTTAAATACGGGGGAAATGGTGAAAGCAATCATCGAGAATAGTTTGGCAGCGGCCGGCATTTCCGAATTAATGGTTCAAAAGGAATTAGAATTAGGCACATTGCGATCGATTCGAGTCATCGATACTTCCAGTTCATACCCTCGTTATCTCGAATTTATGCGCCCTTTTTTAAAAATAAAACACCGTCAGCGCTTTCAACCCCGGGTCTGTCAAGTTTTCGAGCAGATGTTGTAATCTGATAGCAATCACCGAAAATTAACTAGAGCAAAAATAAAGATATGTAGGGGAAATTATTTTTGGCAAAAGAGATGGGGAACGAGGTAATATAAATCTCTCCTTTTAACTCTCAAAAATTGTCATCTATAATATTTTTAGCCGACAAGTTCTTGGGCTTTCTGAGAAAGAACCTCATCCATCCAAGCATTGATACTTTTACCTTTTTTAGTTGCTGCTAAATAGATTTTACGATGAATTTCGGGGGTTGTTTGATAAGGTAGCTTTCCTGAAAAAGGTTGATCGGGTTCTTCTCCTAATTCTTGGCAAAATTCTAGATAGTCATCAACAGATTCATGAAAACACTGTACAGCTTCTTCAATAGTTTTGCCGTGAAAAGTAATCACATCTTTAATGTCAATGACGATTCCAGAGATCAGATTATCGTCAAAGTCAATTTCAAATTTACCTGTATATCCTTTATAAGTTGTGGTGTACATAGTTTTTGTTTCTCTCAATAAATAATCAATAATTGAGGCAATTAAATGATATTAGCATTTTCTAAAAAGAGGCGTATATCCTTGTCTGAATTGCATTCAGAACTCGCTGTTGCTTTTTGTTCATTGAGTAAGGTTCAGTAACTTTTTTTCGTATTATATCAGTATTTTTAGAAAAAGGAAGACTCTCCACGGTATTATTTAATCTATTAATAGGATTGGTTTGAACCCTTTACTTGTAATGCTGATTCTTTTTTCACTCTCTCCCTTCAATAATTTTAATTTCTTCCTCGCTTAATCCATAGAGTTTATAAACAATTATATCGATTAATTCATCGGTGGCGCTTAATTGTTGTTTTAGGGGTAAAAGTTTATCTAGACTGGTTTGATATTCTTTTTCTAGGGTTTCCTGTATTTGACGATCTAGCAAGTTAACGGTAATTTTCTTTTTGTTCTTTTTCAGTATCTCCCACAGTTGATCGCAGCTAAGATGAGGTTCGCTTTTTTGGTAGTCACCGAGATAGTTTTGGATTTTTGATTTGTTGGTTAAATTATCGATCGCACTACCGATTATTCTCTCTAAATATCTTAAAAAGCTTTTGATTTCTTTTTGTTTTTCCCGATTTATCTCGATCATCTGTTCTGCTAAGTAGGCCAGAATATCATGGACTATATCGGTTTCTTCTCTCCTAATATGTTCCTCGATTTCTTTTAATATTTCTTGCTTTTCTTGATAACTTTTGATAAGTTTCTCTAAACTCTGTTGACGGCGATCGCTTTTGGTGTTAAAAGATATTTTTCGGATGGGGATGTTCTCCATGTATTGACCAAAAAATCTTAATCTACCTTGCTTCTCTGTATCCCCCAATACAGCACTGTTTTGAGACATATAAAAGAAAATTAAGCTGGAATTTAAAAGAGCTAGTAAATAATAACTTTGGCTAGGAATTAAATAGGTAGTATTAATTGAGTAAAAGCCATTATTATCTAAAGTAAAGCGCGATTCTTTAGCAATATCTGGATATATAATTTTAGGTTTTTCAAAAATATCGTAATAAGTGCAAGGTCTTAATTCCCACCAAAACTGTCCTTGATCACATCGTTTTCTAGCTTTTTCTGCAAAACCCTCAAGATGTTTAGTAAGAGAAGGGTATAATGAAGAAAGATAATTCCAAGCTAATTTTTCCTGATCTGTATCTATTTTTTGTTTTGTCCATCCCCAGGGAATCAATAATAAATATAAGTCCCGATTCTTGATTTCATATTTCCTTAAATCATCTCCTACTATTAAAGACTTGATAAATTGTTGATTGTTTGGGTCGGTTTTTACTAAATATTCTTTGATATTTTTGTCAATCACAAATGCTTCGTTACATCCTGTTATTATTCCACGATAAATCTGATTGTTTACATATTCACTCAGAAAAACAGCTTTTTTTTGTAATTTTTCGACAATTGTAGCAATCTGATTTTTAGCTAACGACCAACCTTCCACAGACAAGCTATTTTCACATACATAATATGACAGATCATTAATCACATCAATTAAACTATTGAATTTGAGAGACTTAATCTTTGATACTAAAACATTTTGTTGACCTACAATATTATTTTCAATCAGTAGAATAGATGGAAAAGTTGCCGCTTCCGAAAAAACAGGCAATTCTCCAAAATCGATAATTTCTTTTATAGTTGTTTGCTGGGTTAGAAATTGTCTTAATTTCGTTCCATAATTAGCACGCATAAATTTATTTGATATAATCAAACCCAAGTGACCTCCTTGCTGTAAGGATAGTAACCCCATTTCGACAAAATAAACGTATAAATCGGCAACTCCATGAAAAGATTGATAATTTTCTTTTAGAAAGGGTTTAATATCTTTTAATCCTTCTTGTCGAACATAAGGAGGATTACCAATTACTGCATCAAAACCGGGGTTATCCTTCCAAGAAGCGGAATCAAGATCGATAAAAACTTCAGGAAATTCCAGATCCCAATGAAAAAAGCGCTTACTTTTATATAAACTAGCTGCTTGGTCTAAAATTCCTTGATCTGAACGGGGTAACTTATCCCAATTAATTGCCGATATATTGCCACCGTAGCGCTGCAGAAACTCGATAGCAGTTTTAACCCCAAAAAAGCGAGAAAGGAAAACATCTAATAAACGCTTGTAGGGTTTAGCTTGACTATCAAAATCACGGAATAACTGTTCGCTTGCTTCCACTTCGGCAAAAGTCGCATCGCTGAGGGTACTAATTCCCCGCATAATTTCCGCGGCCCGAAGTAACCCGACAAAAGGGCCAGTTAAAAGAGTTAATTGACCACTTTCTTCCTCAATCATAGCGGCTTCTGCGTCCTTGGCGGTAGTTCCGATCAGAGAGTTCCCACAACGCAAATGATGATCCAAAAAACTCAAAGGTGCGCCCACTGTGAAAGAATGTAACCAGAGACTAACTTTGGCCAATTCTACAGCCATCGGATTGATATCCACCCCATAAATACAGCGCTTCATCACCACTCTCTGTAATAATTGCGTGGGTTCAAGGGTGGGAGAATCGAGAATAATTCCCTGTTGTCGGAGATTGTCGATAATGTTTTGTCGGGTGGTTTCCAACATGGTTAAAACGGGATTATTTTCGGGATAAAGATTGAGAATCTGGATTAACTCATCGGTGAGATAGTCCACTGCTTCTACTAAAAAATGTCCGCTTCCCATGGCGGGGTCACAGAGTTTAAGATCAAGTAAGGTGGTGATCGCTTTTTTTTCTAAGCGTTGTAGCTCTTTTTCTAATCCCTGCTGACTGAGATTTCCTAAACGTCTATCGCTGCTTTCTTGTCTTCGGGTGGCGATTTCTGTCATCACATCCCCGAACTGTCGCGCTCTTTGCTCTAAAATTGGTTTGAGGGTATGACTGACAATATATTTAACAATGTAATCGGGAGTGTAATAGGAACCGGTGGCTTTTCTTTCTCCCCGATCATTTTCCAGATGCACCGATTCCCCCTCAATCACGATGCGATATTCCAGTAATCCTTCGTAAATTGATCCTAACTGTCGCACACCTAAAAAACTATAGTCGATCGGCTGTCCCTCAAAACGTGCTAACTTGTCTAGGATGGGCGCTAAAACCGCATCGGATAACTTATATTGACCGAGAAAACAATTCACCCGGCCTTCTTCCATGTCAAATAAACCCCCGTTGTAACGAGGTACGGCTAAATTAGCATCCCCTCGATCGACAATGCGAAATAAACTGAGGAGAGTATCGTATATTCCCGTCGAGGTGCCACTAAAGACCTGCTGACGATCGATTTTAACGGCAATTTCTCGCGTCTTTTGCAATAAGCTGTAATCGCGATAGTCTCCCCTCACCGGCAGCAAGTCCCGCGCTTCTGCGTAGAGCAGAAATAATAATTTATACAGCAGGGATAAACTCGCCTCATACAATAAATCTGGCTGTATGTCTGTATTTAATGATACAAAACCTTGAGAAATATCGGGAAAAATGCGATCGAAGACTAACTCTTTTAACTCGTTACCCACTCTGGTGGCATAGGTGGTACTCCCCTCCCGGACCCGTTCAAGGAAATTCTGACCGTGAATATCCTTAATAAAAGCCTCTTGACGGAAAAATAACCAGAAATACCGAAATTTTTGCCGGTCTCCCCCTTCTAATAGTTCCATCAAGTCCACTAGATAAAATTCCGTGGCTGTGGAGGACGCTTGACGATAATATAAGCGCCATTCTCGACCATTAGTGAGAATACCCCAATCTACTCCCGTCCCCGTGAGATAATTGGTGATCTGAAAGGAAGGATTACTATTTTTCCAGATATCTCGCTGATCATTCTTAGAAACGTCACTAAGAGAACGTTGCCAGTATTTGGCCTCAGCGATCGCTAAAACTTGACTATAAAAGGCTCTTTCATTATTCTGGAGAGCATAGGCTTGATAACGGTCATTTTCTGTGGCAAATAGGGCATAATCTGGCCTTTCTGACCTTCCTTTTCCCCTACTGCTTACTTGCGGTATATAACTAAAACCGAGAATTTCTAGAATCGGTTGTATTAATTCTGCTTCCGTTTGCGCTTCGTTAAGAGTCGGCAAAATCGCCTTTTTTTGTTGATAAAGACTCTCTAAGCGGCCAAATGCCACGGATACATCCTCTTGCCATTCCCCAGAATCCGGCAGCCGATGCTCAAGATAGTGTTGAGAAAAAAGTGGTTTATTGCCCGTTTGTCCTGACATGGCCGATTATCCTAACATTGAGGGTATCTAGCCTAAAAATGAAGGGTTCGCAGGCAGGCACGGATTCCCATTATACAAAAAGTATATGTCAAGTCTCCGATTTTGTCAAGGGTTTTGGCCAAAAAAAATCGCCTCTGGGAGGTGGGGGTGAAAGGTATCACCCCAGAGAAATAATTAAACGCCAAAAGACTTACCACAGCCACAGGTTTGACTGGCGTTGGGATTAGTGAATTGGAAACCGCCGCCGATCATCGCGTTGCTGTAATCTAACATGAGACCATAGAGATAGAGCAGACTTTTTTTATCAGAGACAATTTTGAAGCCATCGTAATCGAAAACCTCATCTTGGGGGCCAATATTGCTAGGATGCTCAAAATCCATCATATAGGACATTCCCGAACAACCACCCTGACGCACACCCACGCGCAGACATAAATCCTTGCCCTGTTGCTCTTTGAGCATGGTAAGGTGTTTGAGGGCAGCCTCACTGAGTAAAATTCCTTTTCCTTGAATCTGAGTAGCTTGTGTCATCTTTAGCAGGAACTCCTAAACGCAGTTGAAGGGGACATATAAAACTTTACCTTCTCCTATCCATCTTAACGATAGTTGAGGGCTGATGACTGGATTACTGTTTACTTTTCCCAGTCTCGCAGGAGTTATAGGGCAAAAAAAGCAAAAAACTGGGATTATTAATTAAATAGGGTTGCCAGAGACGACTAGATTCTTGAAACAAACCCTAGAGCCATTCTCAGCCGATTTTCATCACCCAACGGACAGGACAGCGCTGCCTTGGGGATGCCGAAAAAGCAGCCAGAAAATATCCAAAGAAATTCACTTTTCTAAGCGGAGATTAGCGCCGCTGCTATCGGTGCGATAAACCCAAGTTTTTTGGTTATCAGTCAGAATAATTCGCCATCCTTGCACCAGTGCTTGAGTACAAAATTCTCCCGGTTTAGCTAATCCTAAACAACCATCGGGCCAAGTTTGTGGTTGTGCTGCTTGAATTTGCAAGCGATTAACCGATATCTTGGTTTTCCGACTCAAATCTTGACGGGCAGCCGCGATGACTGAATTAGGTGGCTCAGGAGATGCTAAACTGGGTGGCGCTAAGAGGAGAGAAAGCAGACTCATTAGCATTAGAGTGCCAGTTGCTCCCTGAATAATTCTCGTTTTACCGATTTCTACTTGCTGGCTCTGGCTAAAATTTTTTCTAGATATCATCTTTAGTGCTGCCTCTTTCCGGGGGTGATAGTCTGATCAAATTTTCCTTTTTATTGTCAGTATAACCGATACTATGTTCCCTCTCTGGTTTTCGAGTAGAAGCAGCAGTCACTCTCGGTTTTCGTTGTCATCTCCTGAAAACTTCCGTCTCTTTAAGGGGCGATGGCGATTAAAATAGATGAGGATGAACTATCTTAGATGGATGGGCTTATGTTATCTTTTTTCCTCCGTTGGTTGATTACCGCCGTCTCTTTATTGATTACAGCGCGAATAGTACCAGGTATAGAAATTAAAGATTTTACCGTGGCTTTGATAGCTGCTGTCGCTTTGGGTTTAATTAATGCTATTATTAGACCCCTGTTGATTCTTTTTACCCTGCCTTTAACTATTTTGACCCTAGGGTTATTTATTTTTGTGGTCAATGCCATTTCCTTTTCTTTAGCCTCCTATTTTATCCGTGGCTTTGAGGTAAAATCATTTTTTGCCGCTTTATTCGGTTCGATCGTGGTTTCGATCATTTCAGGAGTTTTAAATGGCATTTTCGTTGACTAAAGTGGGCAATAATTCGGTTGTTTAAAACAGCTTGGCTTACTCTGATTGATTAATTTCTGATCGAGAGACGTTGCTATAATCAACGTCTCTCTATTTTTTTTGAGGATGAGTAAATCTCTACTGATTTGCTGTGGCTTTTGTCGTTAAAAATCAGGAAAATTTAATCCCAAGATTTCCATCTCAAGCAGCCAGAGCAAGTTCAATTACTGTTAAAATAAATGGAATTGTTGAGCTAAGTAGATTAACTAATCTCCAGTCAGTTTTTCTTGATTCCCCCCCACCCTACACCCTGATCACTAAAAATCGATGAACCAATTAAACTTAGAAGTTGCGGGAAAAAAAGAACGTTTAGATGCTTGGATGGGGTCACAATTGCCCGATTTATCGAGATCTAGGCTGCAAAAATTGATAGAACAGGGATACATACAGTTAAACGGTCAAATTTGCACTAATAAAAATACTAAAGTTGGTCAAGGTGATCACTTAAAGATTACCATTCCCGACAGTCAACCCCTCGAATTAACCGCCGAGGCGATCGAGCTTGATATTCTTTACGAAGACGAATATCTGATTATCATCAATAAACCTGCCGATTTAGTGGTTCATCCGGCCCCCGGCCACGAATCGGGAACCTTGGTCAACGCTTTACTGCATCACTGCCCGAATTTAGCCGGAATCGGTGGAATTCAACGCCCCGGCATAGTCCACCGCTTAGATAAGGATACCACGGGTGCGATCGTTATTGCCAAAACCGACCAGGCCCATCAACACCTACAGGCACAATTAAAAACCAAAACTGCCCGTCGGGAATACATGGCCCTCGTCCATGGTGTCCCCAAAAGCGAAACAGGTACAATTGATCTGCCCATCGGTCGTCACCGCAGCGATCGCCAAAAGATGGCTATTATTGCCGTGGAAAAAGGCGGTAGAAATGCCGTCACCCACTGGCAAGTCAAGGAAAGACTAGGCAACTACACCTTAATGGAATTTCGCCTAGAAACTGGCAGAACTCATCAAATTCGCGTTCATAGCAGCCATATCGGTCATCCGATTCTTGGGGATCCCCTTTATAGTTCCGGTCGTTCCATCGGGATTAATCTACCCGGGCAGTTACTCCACGCCCATCGTTTAATCTTAATACATCCGGTCACGGGAGAGAGCCTAGAAGCGATCGCTCCCTTACCCGCTATTTTCCCGAAAGTTTTAGCTATTTTACGGCAGAGAAACCCCTAGCGCACAAATTGCGGCATAATCTCTGCTGCTGTCCATAATCCGTAGATACCGCGACGATGCAGGGAAACCCCCGCTTTCAGATAACCGAAAGCTGGCCCGCAGACATTAGCCGCCATACTGGTTTCATCACCTAAAGTGAAGGTATGGGTGGAAATTTTGCCTTCAAAAGTCCGCCCCGTGACTTTAACATTGGTACTTAAGGGCTTTTTCGGGTTGCGCGTATCCACCACACCCCCGACGGAAACCCGATCGCGTCCACAAATTCCGGCTAATTCCAGCATAATATCGTCTGCGTGTTCCATATTTTCGAGGCTGAGAATGCCATTGGTTTTATTTAACAGCATTTCCACTTCCGCATCACTCATCCGGTGGGCCGTTTCTGGGTTGTAACTGGGTAAATGGGCGATATCTTCGCGAATAGTGGCACGATAAGCCTCCCAGTTGGCAATTCCCACGCCGAAGGTAATTTTAACGCTATGAATCTCTGCATAACTCTGGGCAGCTAGGGCAGCGGCCGCAGTTAACAGTCCGGGGGTAGCACCGCAGCCGGTCATGTAGGTGATGCCGGCGGCTTCTAGGTCTGCTTGTAGTGCTAATATTTGTTCCATGGCGCTGGTACGTTTGAGAGCATCGACTAAAACTCCGCGCCAACCTAAGCGAATGAAAGTTTTAGCGATATCGGCCATGAAATTGTTAGGTAAATTCGGTAAGGCGAGAAAATAGCCTTCTACGTCGGCAGTTTTGATTAATTCCTCGATACTGTTCTCGCTGAGACTGCCGTAATTTTCCAGATAACCGATCGAACCCCGGTCATGATAAATTTTGTTACAGGTATTGACATCTAGACCATCTTTGTGGTATGCAAAACCGGCTTTATCGGCGGCGGCAGTCCAAAGCATTTCCTGTTTGGGGGCGAGAATTCTAGCGGCAGCCTGTCCCAAACCACCAAAACCTAAAACACCGATCCGAAGGCGATCGCTGGCTATTTGTTTATTCATATTTGTTCTGATTCCTATAGACAAAATTCTATGATCTCGGCGGTCGTGGTTCGCCGTTGCATCTCCTTTATTTTCAATTTATCGCTTCAGGTCGTCTTTTTTGTGTACTTTTGTTAAATTATGCCCTCCGGGGACAGGTTCGCCCTTGACGATGAAGAAAAGTTACGCGAAACTTACAAAAAATGAAAGTGGTTGGCCGAGATAATATAAAGTTTTGCTAAAATTTTAACCAGATTGCTACGATTAGCAAACTATCGTAAATTAAAACGATAGGGAGCTTTGCAAACCCCAGATCACGCCGAGAAGACCTATGAGCATGGAAAGCCTAGAGTTTATCATCTATCCCGATGGTCGCGTCATGGAAAAGGTGACAGGCATAGTCGGTTCATCTTGTCAAGAGGTGACGGCGGCGATCGAGGCACAACTCGGGCAGCTGATGTCTCAAGAGAAAACCTCGGATTATTACCATCAAACCGTCAGCCAGTCAGAGAAAGTCAGCAACGCAGCCACTTTTAGCGACTGGTAATTTTTCATCTTTCCCAATCCCTTTATTTAAGCCACTGAAAAACCATGTCACACTTTAGCAATATCAAAACCAAAATCCGCGATCTATCCTACCTAAAAGCCGCCCTCAGCGATATGGGGATGGAATGGAAAGAGGGTTCCCACCCCGTCAAAGGTTATCAAGGTCAAACTTTAACCGCAGAGGTGGTAATCGAGCAAGATAACAATTACGATATCGGTTTTCGCTGGAATGGTAACGAGTACGAGTTGGTTGCCGATTTGCAATACTGGCAACAACCCCTAACCGTAGAAGGATTTTTAAGAAAAGTAAATCAAGGTTATGCCTACCACACCATTCTGGCAGAAACTGCTAAACAGGGTTTTCAGGTGGCAGCACAGGAAAAAAATACTGATGGTTCTATTCGTCTAGTGGTACAACGTTGGAGCGCCTAATGGCTGATTTTTCTCCCGAACGCTCTGGTTTTGAACCAGAGTTAGGGGGATTCCTGAGAGATTCCCCCGATCGCACTGGTTTTGAACCGGAATTGGGTGGTTTACTGCGCCAGAAAGCGGTTTACGTCGATGAGGTCACTTGTATCGGTTGTAAACACTGCGCCCACGTTGCCCCCAATACCTTTTTTATTGAAGGCGAATACGGTCGCTCTCGCGTCTATAATCAGGACGGTGACGAAGAAGAAATTATTCAAGAAGCGATCGAGACTTGTCCGGTTAACTGTATTCACTGGGTTAATTATAATAATTTGCAATTCCTTGAGGAAGAACGCAAACATCAAGTGATTAAACAGTTAGGTTTTCCTCAGATTCACAAGAAATTTAGCCCCGCAGATTTAGATATCTAGGGTGGATAGGTACAGCCTCATCCACCCATTATTTCCTAGAAGTCAAGGCAGCGGTTCTCGATCGAATCTGCTACAGTTCTTAAATAGACATCTCCAAAAATTATAACCCAGTCACAGCTTGCTTTTAGTTTATATACTAACTAAGCAGTTCGATGGCTGGAATGTATATCTATCGTTGCTAATTCAATTTTACTGAAAAAATATGAGGCAATTAAAATAATTTTTATTCGGATAGATTCCTTAACTAAAAAGACTTTTAGTCTTGAGATAATATTAGGTCGAGGTCTAATGAATATCCAACTGATTGATTCTCTCGCGCGAATAATTCTCTCTCTCTCCGAGGAAGAAAGAGAGTTACTGAATCGAAAAATTGAGAGCGAACAACGGGAAAATTTGCAGATTAACGCTCAAATTTTGGATTTAGAAACCCGTATCAAGCAATACGAAAATCAATATCGCATGAGTTCGGAAGAATTCTATCCTAGATTTCGTTCCGGTGAGCTAGGGGACGCTATGGATTATTTCGAGTGGAATGTTTATTATGAAATGCTATTGGCAGCTAGAAAAGAGATAAGTTTACGATCAAATTAGATGGAGATAGCCGATTATATTCGCAAGGTTAAACGGAAATTATCTGAGAGTTCGATTGTGAACTCTTTCACGATTGTCGATGAAAGAATTTTATTCGATCGAGGCTATTTCCGAGCAATAGTCCTTCGATTTCAAGACAACAACTGTATAAGATTGAACCACTGAGATAAATCATGAATCCTAGAGTTAAAGAAGTTATCCCTTTGCCCAACTATCAATTACAACTCATCTTTACTAATGAAGAAAAGAAAATTTATGATTGTTCACCACTGCTCGATTTTGGCATCTTTCAAGAACTTAAAAACAAGCAGTATTTTAATCAAGTAAAAATTTTAGATGGTACGGTAACTTGGCCGAACGAACAAGATATCTGTCCGGATACTCTCTATCTTGACTCCATTTCCCAAACCTAGAACAGTTCGATCGAGGAAACCCAACAACAAAAGTAACGCTCCCACTGATCAGATTTTCTTTCGCTACAGCCTTTCTCAGAAAGATGAGGTTAGTTATTGTTGCTAAAATACTTGATGAGTAAGGATTAGTCTGTACTTCATCTCTAGGAGAAAGAATGAGAAATTTTCTATTTACCCAGTGATTGCTGTGGGGAGGGAAAAGTTAGAGGCAATCGGGGCAAAATGATAAGTATTTTATATGCAAATACCTTCAATACTTAAAAATATTTAAATTTACAATTAGTAATATTTATTTTTACTCAAGAATTTATTGAGAATAATTTCTATTTATTTACGAGGTGGCAATACTTCCAGCGATTCTGGTATAATTTCGCATTATGCTATGGTGGAGTTTTTTGTGCTTTTTTGAAGTTCTCAAGTTCTAGCTTGCCTTGAAACCATTGCTAAATCTAGACTTTTCCTTTTAGCCAAACCAAACACTTCCGCTAATTCTCCCTTTTTTCCCGAACAACGTTGATCTAATTTTTGTGTAGTTTTGTTGCAAAGTCAAAATTTTTTTGACAAAATGCCCAAATTGTGGTGTGGACGAAATGAC
The DNA here is from genome assembly GCF_020246405.1 of Microcystis sp. M083S1. Classification (NCBI taxonomy): domain Bacteria; kingdom Bacillati; phylum Cyanobacteriota; class Cyanophyceae; order Chroococcales; family Microcystaceae; genus Microcystis; species Microcystis sp. M083S1. Next base: position 6,792 of record NZ_JADBTB010000083.1, on the reverse strand, counting down.
GGGATTTAGCATCACCTCTAGCTCCAGTGTTTCCTAAAACCAGAAATTTCGTACCTCACCCTTAAGATAACAGCTAAGTAGGGCTTGTTCAAAAAGGCCTAGGATGGGGTCAGGCAGAAGGCAGGAGTTTAAGGCTTTGTTGCTCTCCTTTTCTCTACCAGTTTGCCTACTACAAGAAGGATAATGCAAGGTTTTTGAAGGTCTCAATCTATTTTCGCAGCATGAACATCGGCTCTTAAAAGGTCAAAAGTCTTATTTTAAAAGAGTTCTACCATTATTTAGCAAGCCCTAATTACTATCATAATATTTCTTCTCAAAAAAAGAGGAGAAAAAAGCAAGTTCTGCCTTTCTCTCCTCCAGTCCAGCGATTAATTAGATTGGAACAGTAGGTAGTAATTTTTAACTACTATTGACTGCCTTAGTAAGCACCGTTATTTTTGGGAAAAACCACAACACCAATAGTTCTAAAGATTACCCATATATCGGTTAACCAGTTGCGCGAATTAACGTAATACACATCCATCTGCACCCGCATGGGATAGGGGATGTCATTACGTCCAGAAACTTGCCATAAACCAGTTAAACCGGGGCGAATAGTTAAAACTTTGTCGATGCGATTGCCATATTTCTGCAATTCTTCGGGAACTAAAGGCCGCGGACCGACGACGCTCATATCTCCCCGCAGGACGTTGAAGAATTGGGGAAACTCGTCTAAACTGGTTAAGCGGAGAAACTTGCCAATCCAAGTTATGCGGGGATCGTCCTTAAGCTTGAAATTATCCTCGAATTCCGCTCGCAGTTGGGGGGAGTCTTCCATCAGTCTCTCTAATACCTTATCCGCGTCCATTACCATAGTACGGAACTTGATACAGTTGAAATGCTGGAAGTTTTGACCGACGCGCTTCTGCATATAGAAGACCGGACCGGGGGAACTAATCGCGATCAATAAGGCTAAGATCAAATAAAGCGGCGAAAAGAAAATTAGAACCGATAGGGAGAAAACGATATCGAATAATCGTTTTGAGGTATCGCCGTCTAAAGCTATTAACCAAGATTTTTGATGCCGTCTACCAGAGACCGAAGGTTTGAACCCTCGCTTCATCAAAGCTTGTAGAGCCTTGACGGAGATAAGTTGGCTATTAGCAGTCATCTTACTCCTTCACATCACACACACCACACAGTACCTATGATAAAGCCACAAGACTGAAAAAACAAGTCTTCGGGCTAATAACTGGCACTGGTCATTTTAGAGCCTTTGTACTGAAAAATCTCTAATTAGGGTTTACTGAAAAAGTTTGTTGCTGGGGTTAGGAGTCAGTAGTTAGAATTCAGGAGTCGGTATTCAGGAGTCAGGAGATTGCTTTTATGGTTCTTCGTTACTTAGTATGGTTCGATAGGGTGGCATAAATGGACTAAATCTTTATCTGGCAAGAGATTTAATTGATTAGTTCGCTCTAGATCGAAAACAATTAACAAAAATCGCCAAATGTCTTTCTCTATAAGAGTTTCATTCCTTATAACCCTGTACGTTGCATAAGACAAACCGAAGAACCGCTTTTATTTATTCTTGCCACTTCCTAATTCATAATTCCTAATTCATAATTCCCGCTCCCCTGCTTCCCGCTTCCCTGCTCTCCTATGCCTTTTAAACAGGATTTAGTAGTATAGGACGCTTTTGAACCACCAAAAATTAATTATGCAAGAGGTTTAATAAAAAATAAAAGAGCATCAGCAAATGATGCTCTTGGTGACTGAATATTTAAGTAGTTACAGCTTTGATCCTAAGGATGAAGTATGCTCTTGTGTGCGCTCGTCTCATCAGTCCTGAATTCTGGCTCCCGAAAACGAAAACTTTATACTTCATCATTTAAGATAAATCCCATACTTAGGCGGTGCGTTTTTTCATACTACCTAGTTCTCGAATGCCTAACCAACCGATCAAACTATAGGAAATCGATAGCAACATACTTTGAATACCAATTCTTAACCACTGTTTCAAAGCCTCCAAGTTGGCTTGGCTTTCTGCCTGTTTTCGCCGCTCTTGCAGCTGAGTTTGTAGCTGATTTTTGATCTCATCTAATTTCTGTTTAAATTCCTTCGGGCTTTTGGATAAATCGCGTAAATTAGTTAATTGCTCTCTTTGTTGACGGAGGGTCTGTAACTGTTCCGTGTTGATCGGTTGTCCTTGGAAACGACCAGTTTCAATCACTTGAGTTCTCTGAGAGATCTCCTGGTCTAATCGTTGGGGATTTTGCGATAGAGTATTTACCTGGGCTAAGAAAGCTTGAATTTGTCCCTCCCCCTGGTCAACACCCTGTTCAATTTGAGTCAAAGCGTTGTTTTTAATCTGGTTGATATTATTGATGTGAACGGGAATCATCAACAGAAAAACTAAACCTAACAGGGTGGAAAAAATAAAGATCGGCCAACGCAATTCAAAGCGGGATTTTCTAGGAATGACATCTTTATTGTTAGCGTCAATCCAGTAAGCGATTAAAACGAGAATGATACCGAGGAGAGGGACAATTCCTCGATCAACAAAGGTGGTGACGAACCCTACCTGCCATTGGGATTGATTGAATTGATAGGGCAGCGGCAGGATAAACCCATCCAAAAGGAAGGAAAGAATGAAAACCAATCCCGTTAATTTCAGGCACAAAGAAGTAAAGCTGTTCATCGCTGTTTCTGTAATGGTATGTCAATGAATAGATTCATTAGTCTGTTTAAAAGTTCTCGCTGGGGATTCGCGGAAGGATTTTGCCGAGAGGCAATCTGACAAACTGCAATTTCTAATTAACTTTCGCTCAGCCCCCCCCGCTAAACCCTACGTTAAATCGTTTTGCTTGTCAACCCCCCTCGAGAATCGACTCTAGAAATATTACCTCAATATGGCATCGGTAAACCTATCCCTGTCAAAGAATAAAATTTTCCCAAGCTCTCAGACGAGGTTTTCCCCCGGATCTCTTACCTAAGACAGAGACTCTCAAAGAATAAAATTTTCCCAAGCTCTCAGATGAGTCCTGAATGGTTAGCCTATAGTAAAGACAGCCCCCTGAGTTGATAACAAAACCCATGCAGAAATTGGTGGAAGTTTTAGCTGATAAACAAGCTCTGATCGCAAAATCTCTGGCGCTGGTTCTCGAAAAAATCACAACCAGCCTCGACCAACAGGACTATTTTACCATCGCTCTGTCCGGCGGTAGTACTCCGAAACCTCTCTACGAAGCCTTATCCTCTCAACCCCTCGATTGGTCAAAAATTCACGTTTTCTGGGGAGATGAACGCTACGTTAGTCCCGATCATCCTGACAGTAATCAACGCATGGCCCGATTAGCATGGCTCGATCGCATACCGATCCCGGCCGCTAATATTCATCCTATGCCCACGGATGACCCCGATCCCCAGCTGGCCGCCCAAAAATACGATGATCATCTCCGCCAATGGTTTGGGGTCAATTCTCCCGATTTTCCCGTTTTTGACCTGATTTTATTGGGAATGGGCGATGATGGTCACACCGCCTCTCTCTTTCCCCACACGGCAGCTTTAACGGTGAGCGATCGCTGTATCACCGTCGGCGAGAAAGACGGCAATCCCCGCTTAACTTTTACCGTTCCCCTGATCAATCAGGCCCGTTGTGTGATCTTTATCGCTGCCGGCGAAAGTAAACGCCCCGCTTTACATGAGATTTTCTCTGCCTATGGTGACTCTTTCTCCTATCCTTCCCGTCTCATCCACCCCCCGGCCGGGGAATTATATTGGTTACTCGATGCGGCGGCCGGTTCCTCGTTTGTCTAGAGAATAGGGGGAATTGGGGGAATTTCAACTAAAACCCTAACACCCCAAAACCCTAACACCCTAACACCCAACCCCTGATCTGCTTTTTTACTTTTTCCTTTTTACTTTTTCCTTAAAAATGATCGTTTGTCCTAATTGCGAACATATTAACCCCGATGAGGCCAGTCAATGCGAGGCCTGTTATACCCCCTTACCGAGGATGTCTTCCTGTCCTAGTTGTGGGGCAACCATCCAAACTGATGCCACCTTTTGCGGTCAGTGTGGCTACAATTTACAGCCTAATTCTGCCCCCATGGTGGCAGCCGAGGCCGAATCGGAATCGGAACCTGAACCCGTCTCACCAGTCTCGACACCCACTGTCGCCTCGATCGCACCTCCTCCTGTTGCTCCTCCACCGGTTCCGGCTGCCACCCGCTTACAGGCGGAAATAGCTAGTCTGCAGCACCTGCAAACCGATAGCAAAATTGAATTACCCCTACATCTATCGGTAATTCATGTCGGCAAACCTAACGATCGCATTCCCCCCGATATCGATGTTTCCGGTTTTCCCGATTCTGATATCGTCTCCCGGGTTCATGCCGATATCCGCGTCGAAGGGGGCATCTATTACCTCGAAGACAGCGGCAGCGCTAACGGAACCTACGTTAATCACACTCCCCTACCCCCCGGCAATCGTCATCGTCTCCGGGCTGGCGATCGCATTTCCCTCGGTAAAGGCGACAAAATGACTTTTATTTGGCAAATGTCTTAAAAGGAGACAGGTTTTAGGGTTTTAGGGTTTTAGGGTTTTAGTTGAATTCCCCCACTACCCCACTTCCCACTTCCCACTCCCCACTCCCCAATTCATAATTCATAATTCATAATTCATAATTCCCACTTCCCCACTGAAAATTATGCGTACAAATTGGCGACTCGGCTCTTTATTGGGCATTCCTCTCTATATTGATTCCTCGTGGTTTTTGATTCTGGCTTTTGTCACCCTGATCAATGCCACCGATGCAGAAATTCAGTCTCTGGCCGCCCAGAGTTTCGGTTTAGCGTGGTTACTTGGTTTAATCATGGCTTTATTGCTGTTTATCTCGGTTTTACTCCACGAATTAGGTCATAGTTTAGTGGCTCGTTGCCAAGGCATCGAGGTCAATTCCATTACCCTGTTTCTTTTTGGGGGTATGGCCTCGATCGAGCGAGAATCGCGGACTCCTCCAGAGGCCCTGCAAGTAGCGATCGCTGGACCGGTCGTTAGTTTTCTCCTGTTTTGTCTCTTATCCCTAGCCAGTCACTTACCCTATTTAAACGCCAATTTAACTTATATATGCGGGCATTTAGCGATAATTAACCTGTTTTTGGCTCTATTTAATCTTATCCCCGGTTTACCCCTCGATGGGGGTCAAATTTTAAAAGCAATGGTCTGGCAAGCGACCGGCGATCGCTGGAAGGGTTTACATTGGGCTGCGATCAGTGGTCAATTCATCGGTTGGTTGGGGATTATTTTAGGGATTTTCTTGGTTCTCTTGACGGCAGATGTGGGGGGTGCCTGGTTAGGATTAATGGGCTGGTTTATCCTCAGAAATGCCAGCGCCTACGATAATTTGACTAATTTACAGGAAAGTCTCCTCAATTTTACAGCGGGAGAGGTGATGAGCAGAAATTTGCGGGTTTTAAACGCCCATCAAACCCTACAGGAATTCGCCCAAGAATACGTTTTAGACCGAGCGGCTGCCAATACTGCTTATTTTGCCGCTTCCGAGGGACGTTATCGGGGATTAATTCGGGTGGAAGATTTACAGGCGATCGAGCGGAGTTTCTGGTCAGAAAAACACCTGCTTGATATTGCCCATCCCCTCGCGGAAATTGCCACTGTTGAGGAAAAAACCCCCTTAGTGACGGTGGTGCAGAAATTGGAAACCATCCCGGACCGCATGATCACGGTGTTAACACCAGCCTCCGCCGTAGCCGGAGTGATCGATCGCGGCGATATCCTCAAGGCAATTGCGATTAAATACCAAATTCCCCTAGAGGAAACGGATATTGAACGCGCTCGCGAGGGAGTTTATCCCAGTTATTTGCCCTTGAATGTCATTGCTGCCGCTCTCGACAAAAGCGAACCGCCAAAAATCGGCGAACCGTCCTTAATGTCCTGACCTAGAGAGGATGAACGGTAATAATCTTGAATATGGCTAATCCGAAAATTTCCTCGCTGGTTAGTCTGCCACAATTTCCCCGTTTCCACATCTAAACAACTTAACCAGCCTTGGCCGTAGGCCCAAGTATCAATACAAATGGCATGGCCGAGATTAATCGGTTTCCCGCTTTTTTGGCTGGTATGGCCGCAAATCATGGTTTTTCCCGAACTATGGGCGGCGGGATATTGAAATTTCTCCCAAAAGAGTTTGTATTCTGGTTGTCTGGCTAGGGGTAGATTGGGATCGAGACCAGCGTGAACAAATAAATGATTTGCAGTTTCGTAGCTATTTATACAGACTTTTCCTAAAAAATCCCAGTGAGATTCGGGAATTTTAATCAGTTGGCCTTCGCTATAGGATTTTAGAGTAGCTTTACCGCCTTTTTCTAACCAGAGACGCTGTTTGAGGGGGTTGTTACGGGCTTGCAGCATGATAATCTCGTGATTACCCTTGAGGGGAATCAAATTTCCCTGTTTGTGTAGGGAAATCAGGCGATCGATCACCCCTTTCGAGTCTCTGCCCTTATTAACGTAATCACCGAGGGTGATTAAAGTATCTTGCGGTTTGGGATTGACGATCTCTAGCAAGTGATCTAGAGCTTTCGAGCAACCATGAATATCGCCGATCGCTAAGGTTCGCATGAGGATTTGGTAGGGGATTAGGGCATAGGTAGGGTTTGCGGCAAAAAGTTTTTCGTGGGGGCAGGGTGTGGGGTGTGGGGTGTAGGGTGTAGGGTTTTACCGATTTTGAGGTGGTCAGTTACCTAATTTTCAGGGAAAAAGTCCAGGAATTTTACCCCCGATCCCTCCAATGG
>NZ_JADBTB010000082.1:0-8464 GCF_020246405.1 Microcystis sp. M083S1 | reverse complement strand
TCTAGGTTCTGTGTGATAAGTTTAATTGACATAGGATCGATCGATCTTTGTGTCCTTTGTGTCTTTGTGGTTCGTTCCACCCCCTCGCTCTTGAGAAATGTATCTTAGAATACATTTTACCCACCAAAGCTGGGAGAGCCGGATTTGGTATTAAAGTTCGATCGAGCTTTACTTTTCACCGAATACTGAAAAAACCGCTAGTTATAGAAATAACTAACGGCTTTTTGCTGGGGGAAATTACCCGTAATGGAATTACATAGAGGAACCTAAACCGGCATAAGCTCCGTAGAAGAAAAGACCAAGCACAGCGATAACGCCTAGACCGGCGATGGTGGCGACTAACCACAAAGGAATACGACCTTCTGCGAACATGAATAACACCTCCTAATTGCGATGACAATGAATCGGGACTAATTAGTTAAAGAAATAGCTGGAAAATAAAATTCCCAAGACAGCAACTAGGAGTAAACCTAGATAAAGAGAAGTACGATTTAACTCGACGGCTTGCCGATTCGGATTAGGTGTTCTTTCCATAATTGTTCTCCTAGCGTTGAATAAACTGCATTGCCGCAATTGCACCGATAAAGAAGACAGTGGGGACCGCTAAGGTATGAACTGCCAACCAGCGAACGGTGAAAATGGGGTAAGAAATGGGTTGATTGGGATTACCACTAGCCATTGTTTTTATCCTTAATTAAAGTAAACTACTGATTAAACTGCTCGATTTGATTTTTGGCCTCAAAGCGATCATTAATGATCGGTAATTCTTGACGCTCTTGAGTGTAATACTCATCGGGACGGGGAGTGCCAAAAACATCGTAAGCCAAACCGGTACTCACGAATAACCAACCCGCGACAAAGAGCATGGGGATGGTGATGCTATGGATAATCCAGTAACGAATACTGGTAACGATATCGCCAAAAGGACGTTCGCCGGTACTACCTGACATGGACGGTTCTCCTCGGAATGATAGGACTTGAAAAATTCAATCTCTATAATAGAGACTTTGTTGACCCTGAGACAAGTTTTAGGCCGGTTCGCTAGGGGGATTATATTTCAGTAAAACCCCATTTTGTCCCAAGACAAAACCCTTGTCGGAATTGATAAAAACAATTCGATAGAGATTGGAGGGGACACTTTCCACCGCGCGATCTTTTTGCCAAGATTGGCCGTTGTCATGACTGACCAACAGATTGCCGCTACCACCAGCGACCCAAATTTCTTCGGGGCTGCGGTAGTTGAGGTCTAAAAGTCCCCAACTGGTGGAAAACTCGGGGAATACCTTATCTTCCCATGTATCGAGATCATTGGGGCTAGTAAATTGTAGTTGACCACCCCGGGCCAGGGCCCACAGTTCCCCTTTTTCACCATAACCGACTTTTTGTAAACGGCGGGAAGAAAGACGATTGTGGGGTTGCCATTCTGTTGACCCCGGTTCCCAGGTGGAATAAAAGTTACCGCGTGCGGAAACGGCCACATATTTACCATCATGGGAACGAACAATTGTCCGGGCCACACCCACAGCACCTTCCACTAAAGCTTGCCAAGTTTTGCCTCCGTCTTTGGTGCGGTAGATAGCACCTAAATCCGTGACCATTTCGGCGGTTTTGTCGTTCAGAGCGATAATTCCGTAGGGAGAACCGGGTAATTTTTCACTTAAGGGGATACGAGACCAGCTGCTGCCCCCGTCTTCGCTATGGAGAAGAATCGAGGGTTTACCGACAATCCAACCCTCTTGGTCGTGGAAACTGACGGCGCTAAAGCTAACTTTTTCGTCGCCAAGGTTGAGGACTTTTTGCTGCCAGCTGTCCCCCCCATCGCTGGTTTCAAAGAGGGTAGATTTTGTCCCCACTAACCAACCGTGCTGCGGGTCGTCGGTAAAGGCGATATCGGCAAAAGTGGAGTCAGTGTCGAGGGTGAGGATTTGCCAAGGACTACTGCTCAGGGATGGCACATTACTACAGCTAAAGCAGAAAAAGGCTACAGCTAGAACTATTACGAATTGTTTCAGTTTTCTCATCAATGGTTCAGAGGTATTGGTCAAGGAATCGGGACGGATTAAGGTTTGTACCCGAACGGTTACAGGGCCACAAGAGCCGTTAGATTAAAGATAATGAGTGCTTGAGTTAGTTTAAACCATACAAACTAATAAAGAAAACAAATCCTAGCGCTAAAGCCCCGAAAATCAAAATATTTTTTTGTGCAGGAGTGAGACGGTTGACTCCAAAACCATAGCTAAGATTTTCTTGGAATCCCGAAGGAGCATCTTTAGCTCCGATGTTGATAAATTGGGAACGACGCACACCACACACGGGACAGCGCCACGTTTCTGGCAATTCCTCGAAGGGGGTTCCAGCGGGAGTGTTGGTTTTACTATCTCCCTTGCTGGGGTCGTAAACGTAGCCGCAGGAGCGACATTCGTGGTTGGCAGGGGCCTGGTCGGCTAGGGTTAGTTCTGGTGGGCGATCGCTCATAACTAAGATTAAAGGAATTTTCAACACTCTGTTACAAATTATCCTTGAAAATTGACCCCTCTCACGGCCAACCCCTGACAGAATAGCCAGTTTTCAAGTCTGAAAAGGATGAGCGAGGCAGCATATCGGCTTTAAAAAAAGTAAGATTGATCTATTAGGGCTTAAATGTCTATTAAAACTTTATTAAGTTGATATTTGGGTTATTTACCCTGATTTTGGTACTCAAATTTATTCCGAAAAATTGGGAAATTTTAGGCAGGGAAGAAATTAGGGGTCTGATAGCAAATCCTGTTTAAAAGGTAGAGGAGATTGGGGAGTGCCGGAGCTGCGGAGCAGGGGGAAACAATCCATAACTGGGTTTTTAAAGTTGGATTGGGAGTTAATCATGCTATTAAAAGCGGATTTGGTATCATATTGCATAAATTTAATCACTTTTAGCGATCGCTTTTATATTTTGGCATAAATGGGCTGCTCCCTCGCCGTTCCCTGTTCCCGAAAACGAAAACTTCGCCCCTCACCATTAAGATAACTGCTATCAACCTTATATTATAGGTATATCATCAACCTTAACTAAAAAGAGAGTAAAAATTGTGTTCAACCAGCTTGATTGGAATCCTGCCTATTCAATTGAAACCTTAGAACCAAATACGGTATTTTTTCTATCTGAGCGAGAATCAATCTGTTTTCAAGAGCCGCTTTATTATCGTTTAGTCAGATTAATCGATGGTCAACGTAATCTTGATGAAATTATTGATATTCTTCAGTTAGAATTTTTACAAAATCAAGAAATCAATCCCAATAATGCTAATTCCTTCGCAGTGATTATTAATTATAGTCTGGCAATTCAAAAAGCGATTTTTCAGTTATATAAACGAGGGTTTTTACTAGAAAAAAAAGAATTATTATCGTCTAATTTAGCAATTTTATGCCATCATCTTCAGGTTTCTCAAGCCCAAGCTTTTGAACGATTACAATCTCTGAAGGTTACGGTTAAAAGCCTAGGCTCAATTCCCCAGCAAGATTTGATCAATATTTTAAATTCCTTGCAAGTTCAAGTCGCAGATGAAGGGGATTTAACCATTATTTTAACCGATAATTATCTTCATCCCGATTTAGAGAGTATTAATCAACAAGCTTTAGCCTCGCACAAGCCTTGGTTATTAGTTAATCCCCTGGGAAACCTAGCCTGGATTGGTCCCTTATTTGATCCCGATAAAACTGGTTGTTGGCATTGTTTGGCTCAACGATTACGAGATAATCGTCCCGTGGAGGAATTTATCATTAGACAGAGAGAAAATAAGATTTCTTTAATTTCCCCTTTAGGGTTTTCTTCAGCGACAATACAGACGGTTTTAAATCTGACGGCTATGGAGGTTTTTAAGTGGATTATTCAAGGTAAAAATCAACGTTTAGAAGGAATACTAATGACTTATGATACTTTAAATTTACAATTTCAAGAGCATATTTTAGTTAAACGTCCGAACTGTCCTAGTTGTGGATATTCTCTGAATAAAACACCTTTACCCGTGGTTTTGGGACATCGGAAAAAGGCTTTTACCAGTGATGGTGGACATCGTTTTTGTTCTCCTGAAGAAACCTTAAGAACCTATCAACATCATATCGGTTCTATTACGGGAATTGTGCGAGAATTAAATAAGATACAAGGGAATGCTTTAGTTCATACTTATGTAGCTAAACATCATTTTCGCAGTGTCTTTGATGATTTAGACAGTTTACGGCAAAATATTGGAGGTAGAAGTGCGGGAAAAGGCCGTACAGATAGTCAAGCAAAAGCCAGTGGATTTTGTGAAGCTATTGAGCGGTATTCGGGGGTTTTTCAAGGGAATGAAATCAGAGAAAAAGCCAGTTATCAAGAGTTAGGAGATAAAGCTATTCATCCTAACAAATGTATGAATTTTAGTCAAAAACAATATGAACATCGAGAAGAATGGAATGGGAATAATCAAGGATGGTTTCAAAAAGTACCTGAACCTTTTGATGAAACTAGAATCATTGATTGGACTCCTGTATGGTCTTTAACTGCTCAAGATTTTAAGTATTTACCGACAGGATATTGTTATTATGGTTATCCTCAATCTGAACCCTTAGATTGTTGGGCTGATTCTAATGGCTGCGCCGCAGGAAATACGATAGAGGAAGCGATTTTACAAGGATTTATGGAGTTAGTGGAACGAGATTGTGTGGCCTTATGGTGGTATAATCAATTAGTTAAACCTTCCGTTAATTTAGAGAGCTTTAATGAGCCATATTTTGAGCAATTAAAGCAATATTATGAGGCGTTAAATCGGGAGCTATGGGTGTTAGATATTACCAGTGATTTGAATATCCCTTGTTTTGCCGCTATTAGTCCGAGAAAGGAGCGGGAAGTGGAGGACATTTTGTTAGGGTATGGGGCGCATTTTGACCCGAAAATTGCTATTAGTCGGGCGTTAACTGAGGTTAATCAAATCTTGCCGAATGTGTTATCTTTTAAGGAAGATGGGACAACGATTTATAATTCTTCTGCTGATCCTTTGGCGGTTAAATGGTGGCAAACTGCAAGGTTAAGCAATCAATCTTATTTAGTTCCCGATAGTAAAATAATACCGAAAAAAAGTCATGATTATTTACAATTAGCTAGTGATGATTTATTAGAGGATGTTAAATTTTGTCAGCGAATTGTTGAGTCAAAGGGGATGGAAATGTTAGTATTAGATCAGACTCGTCCTGATATTGGTTTAAGAGTGGCTAAAGTCATTATCCCCGGAATGCGTCATATGTGGAAGCGTTTAGGGGCAGGAAGATTGTATGATGTTCCTGTTAGCATGGGATGGTTAAAAGAAGCTTTAACGGAAGATGAATTAAATCCTTTTCCCATGTGGATGTAATGCTTTGGAATAGGGGACATTATAACTGAATGGTTACAAATTAAGTTTTTATTTTGTTTGTAAAAAATCATCTGGACTAATGCCAGCCTGTTTGAGAATAGCTCTTACAGTCCCCTCTGGTAGATCACCAGAATGATTAGGAATTGTTGTATAGTTCTCTGTCTCTGGATTGTACCAAATTTCGTGACTACCTGCGGCTTGGCGATCTAAAACAAAACCAAGCTTTTTAAGTTTTTTGATAATATCACGATACCGAAATCCTGATAATCTTCCCATTTTTTATTTTAATCTGTTTAGACAACTAAAGGGTAGTAAAAATCATCTTCTATATCTTTTAAATTATCAATTTGATTGCGTTGTTTTTTAGCCTCGATTAATTGATGAGCGACATCTCTGGCAATTTCTAGGGTTTCTTTAAGGGTTTTCCCTTGTGCAACTAATCCCTGTAAGTCATCGGAGGTTGCTAAATAGAATCCTTCGGGTAGCTTTTCAATATGTAATTGGATCAATTTTTCCATCAGTTTTTCTCCTAGTTTAAGGCTTAATGGTCATTATAGGGTACATAGAGAATTAACAAAGTACAGGTATTTTATCCCTGACAAACTAGAAGCTTGTTCTACATTTTATTATGAGCGCGAGGATAAAACGAATTTCCAGGCTGATAACTTTTCAATTCTAACCGATCTGAGCCAGAAATGGATAAGCTGCCCTCATGACAGATAGATAAAAGGTATGTCACCATAGTAACACACCTTAAATAATGTGGTTCTTCCAAACTTGTCATGTAAAACTATCAGCAACTTACCCTTGTAAAGTTTGTACACTAAAGCTTTGAGTTTTTGTTAGATTAATATTTATCAGCTTTAGAGCATTGCTAACCCCAGAGGGAGCTTGAGGAATTTTCTACAGTGTAAGTTCGGAAGAACGAATAATGTTGGGTTTCGTTTCTAACTTTAGGCGATCATTAGCAAGAGATTTCTTTCCAACTAGGATTAAGTGTTGTTCCAGATATCTCATAACATTTGGTAACAGGGCTATTAAAATCTTGAGTAAAAATAGTACTCCAAGAACCAATAAACCAAGCTTCCTCAACTTTTAAGTGAATTTCAGTAGCACCTGCAGGGATACTGATAGATTTGTTAACACCTGCAGTAAACTCTCCACTATCTTTACTAAAATCTTGGCCTTCAAATTTGTAAGAGACTGAAAAGCGAGAAACATATCCTCCACTATTTCTTACAAGAAAAGAACCACCTACGGGTGCGTTTAATTGATTGGTTACAGCCATAGTCACAGTGTTCATAATTTGTTTCTTCCAGAAAAATCAGGTTTTTTGGGTTAAAAGTGATTTGTTTAATCACCTTTGATACCAGAATAAGTTTTATTTTGGGTAATGGCAATCTCTAAAGTTAATACTTTTCTAATATATTTTTTTGAGCAGAATATTAACTTTTATATGAGATTTATATTAGATTTATATTAGATTTAAAGGGTCACTTTATGGTATAATGGCGTAATCTCTTAAGTAGAACAAATGAATTAATCAATCAAATTATAGAGATTGAGTCAAAAGGGATGGAAATGTTAGTATTAGACCAAACTCGTCCTGATATTGGTTTAAGAGTAGCTAAAGTCATTGTCCCCGGAATGCGTCATATGTGGAAGCGTTTAGGGACAGGAAGATTGTATGATGTTCCTGTTAGCATGGGATGGTTAAAAGAAGCTTTAACGGAAGATGAATTAAATCCTTTTCCCATGTGGATGTAACCCTTGTTTATGGTCAATTGTTGATGATTTTAAGTTACTTGGTGAAGATTTCGAGTTTAACTTTTATTCCCGTTTTATCTAAAAGACTGAGTAATTTATCAACAGTAAAACGGCTAATTTCTCCATTCATTAAATCACTAATTTTCGGTTTTGTTTCCTCGAAAAAAGTGGCGGCTTCTTGCTGTGTCCATCTTTTTTCTTGGATAAAAGACCGCAAGGTTAACATCAAATCGGCTCTAATTTTTAAGTTAGTTGCTTCTTCACTGTTAAATCCTAAATCTTCAAAGATGTTATCGCTACCAAAAGTGATTTCAATAGGGTTAGATTGTGTCATGGTTATCCCTCCTGTAATTGTTGTCTAAATTGAATCATTTGTTGATAACATTGTTGTCCAAATTCAATTTCTTTTTTCGAGGTTTTCTGTGTTTTTTTACCAAAAGCATGAAGGACATAAATCGCTTCTTTAAACCTTGCTACATAAAAGATTCTGTAGGTTTCTCCTGTCCAAATTCTAATTTCTTCTGTTCCTTGACCAATAATGGGAATGGGTTTAAAATCATTGGGTTTCTCTCCTTGTTGAATAGCTCTCAGTTGAAAACCTGCTTTACGCTTTGCGTCTTCAGGAAAATCTCTAATATCTTCCCTTGACGTCCCAATCCAGTAAATGGGTTTATCTCCCATGTTGGGGTTAATGATTAAGGTTGATACCTAATTTAGTATAATATGATCATCAGTTTGTCAATTGTTCGTTAGTTAACAAGCAAGATGATGATCATTTTAGTTTAACTGAATCTAAGTAAAGTGTATCAGGGCAAATATCTCGTTCATGAGGCCATAAGCAAAGTTATTCTGGACTTAAACGTACCTGTAGGGGCAAACCCCCTGTGGTTGACCCCGTGTTGCCCCTGTAGCGCACTAAGCAGTACAAGCGCGTAAATCATTAAGAGTAATCATCAACGTCATCGGTTCAAGAGGAGACACATCAAAACCTAAAGCCAAATAAAAATTCTTAGCTTCTTCTGAAATAGCATGAACAATAATTCCCCGAATACCAATGGTATCAGCCGCTTTAACAACCCGTAGCGCACCATCACGAAATAAACCGCATCCTAAACCTTGACCTTGGTAAGAAGTATCTACTGCCAATCGTGCCAAAATTACCACTGGAATTGGGTTAGGCATATTCCGCCGAAATTTACCGAAATTTTGGGTTAAAGCCCCGTCCTTTTAGGACGGCTTTTTAAACTATATCTTGTTAACTTAACTTTTATTGTGCTATACTGATTTTGTCTAAGTCCCCCCTGCGTAAAATGTTTGTCTTAGAGTTTAAAGTT
>NZ_JADBTB010000081.1:0-63270 GCF_020246405.1 Microcystis sp. M083S1 | reverse complement strand
TTCTCCACTGCGATCGCCTACTGCCTGCAATAAGGGTAAAGCCTGTTGGTAGTAGTCTAATGCCTTCTGTTTCTCCCCTAAATCATCATAGACAGCACCAATATTACTGAGAGTAACGGCTTCCCCAGAGCGATCGCCCACTGCCCGTGATAGGGGTAAGGACTGTTGGTAGTAGTCTAATGCCTTCTGTTTCTCCCCTAAATCATCATAGACAAGACCAATATTATTGAGAAGTATGGATTCCCCCGTGGGATTGCCCACCGCCCGCCATAAGGGTAAAGCCTGTTGGTAGTAGTCTAATGCCTTCTGTTTCTCCCCTAAATCTGCATAGATACGCCCTAAACCGGTGAGGACGACGGCTTGCTCTAATTTGCTGTCGAGTTGCTGATAAAGCTTTAACGCCTGTTGCCACTTCCCTAATGCCCCCTGATAGCCTTCTAATGTTCCCAACTGGAACAATTCAAATCCTTCTTGACGTAATCGATCTGCTTCTTGACGTAAATCTGTCTGCACCAATAGGGGGGAAGCTATAACCGTCAAATGCGGCACTGTTACGACTAGCCCTAGACTGAGTAATATCCCTAAACCTGTCTTCATTGCTTCCCCTCGCCAGACTCAAATGATTCTTTATATTATCTCAATAATGTCAGTATCAGGATTTTGAGGATTGGAGGATTTTCAGGATGGGGTTGGGGGTGGGTGTCCTATTCCCTGTATCTTTTAATTATGTACTCCTTGCCAATAACCTAATCCTGTTAATCCCTTAATCCTCAATGCCAGTATCAGGATTTTGAGGATTGGAGGATTTTCAGGATAGATATAATATTCTTTATGATCCTTTAATTATCCTACTCCTTGCCAATAACCTAATCCTGTTAATCCTTTAATCCTCAATGCCAGTATCAGGATTTTGAGGATTTGAGGATTTTCAGGATAGATATAATATTCTTTATGATCCTTTAATTATCTACTCCTTGCCAATAACCTAATCCTGTTAATCCTTTAATCCTCAATGCCAGTATCAGGATTTTGAGGATTGGAGGATTTTCAGGATAGATATAATATTCTTTATGATCCTTTAATTATAGACTTTTCACAAGTCACCTAATCCTGTTAATCCCTTAATCCTCAATGCCAGTATCAGGATTTTGAGGATTGGAGGATTTTCAGGATAGATATAATATTCTTTATGATCCTTTAATTATAGACTCTTCACAAGTCACCTAATCCTGTTAATCCCTTAATCCTAAAAATCCTGATACTGATTTTTATTGACATAATTTTGGTGATTAATTTGCCCGACAACGCACCACTCCTGCCGCTTTTAACTCGCCATTAGCAAATTCTAACTGTTTCAACACATAACCATAAGCCCCTTTCTGAGTTAACTCTCTTTGCATGGCTGGAGGCAAATCTGATAAGTTAATCTCTACCTGCTTACGCTTTTGCTTTTCCACCAAACTCAAATGCTCAAAACGGCGCGGTAGAGCATAAACCGAACCACATCGCTTGTCCTCTCCCTGAATCACAATTATCGGGTTTTCGGGAATACTGATGATGGTTTCTCCCTCTAAGGTTAATTGTGTCACTTGGGCAATGGGTAGATTAAACTCCTTACCCCCTTGCTTAAAAGAAATCCGACGCTGAGGGCGATCGAACCGAGTTAACGTCACCCCCTTATAATCTCTGCCATTTTGTAACGTAATATTTGCTAATCGTGGTAAAGCCGCTTCGAGGGTGGGTGCTTGAGCGATACTAGAAACAGTCAAAAATCCCAAAAAAACTAAAGCTATACCGGATAAAATTTCTAAACGTCTGACCATAACTCGCCCTACAATGATCATCTATAATAACTTTAATTTTAGCGTTCTTTTTTAGCGTTAGTAGCCCCCTGTGACGACTCCTTCTCCCCCGACGATTCTCCTCAATCTTGCCAGTGCCGCCGGTCTCATTGGTGCGGGATTGTACTATACAGGTTGGGTCTATCGTTGGGCATACTTTGCCTATTACCAACTCGGTATCACCAGCCTCGATTTTCCGGTTGAATCCTTCTTATTACTCCCTCTTCAAGTCTTCTTTGGTACGCCTCAAAGTATTGCTAACACCCTGATTATTGCCCTTCTGATTCCTATACTTTTTCAGCTTTCCACCCTTTGTCTTGCTTTCCTTCACTGGCAATATCAACAGTGGCTAACTAGACTGAAAAATTGGCAACTGAAAAGACAAAACCAACGCAATCGCCGAAAAATACCCTATGCTCCTCGTCCCCGCTTTCAGCGTCAGTTAACCCTTCCTCTCGTCTCAGAACTGATTCTCCTGAGTTGGATTCTCTTACTCATCTTCCATCTTGCCCGGGATCAAGGTTTAAAGGATGCCCGTCGAGATGCGGTGAATCCCACTTCTACTCTCCCCGTTGTCACCCTGATTAGTGCCAAGGAACTGCTCATTTTAGGTAAAGAAGCAGGGGATCTTGACCCCAATCAGCCCCTTTTTGAAGCCCTAACGCCCGAAGATCAGCAGAGTCTCATTGGTGATCCTAATTTAGCCCGCATTATTCAACAGCGCAACCTAACCGATACGGAGCAAGATCGCGTCTGGCGATTATTACTGGAAAGAGGGGGATGGCTGTACCTTTTTCGTGCTTTACCCCAAGATGCCCCCAAAACTGAACATCCCGTACTGCTAGGTGTCGCTAAATCTAACGTCGGTCGGCAGTTGCTTATTTTAAGCCCTGAACCCGTTAAATCCACTAAATAGTATAGAACAGTCTCAAGTTATCTACTGGTGGCGATTTCCACTTCGGGTAAGATTTCTAAAGATAAACGGGTTCTGACAGTGCCGGAAAGACGTTTAAGCAGTTGCGGGCGTAAATCGCGCAGAATATAGATTAATTCGTCTCCTTTGCGCCATTCTTCCCTTTCTGTTACTACCTGTAGGGAATTATCGCGACGCAATAGTAGGGGCAGCAGTTCGCCATTTTCAATTAATTTAGTTAATCTGGTTTGTTGTTCGCTCAAATCATTGCCTTTAAAGATAGTTTTACCCAATTTAATCTGATTATCGTCTAAATACTGATTCCATTCCTTGACCGAAAAACTGGGGAGAAAAACCTGATTAACCTTATTTTTATCTGGGTTGGGGGTTCCCGCAAAGGCAGCCAACACCCGGGGAGGATGAAACTCCTCGCCGGCTCTTTGGGCTAAAACCAGATTAACCTCGCTATTATTAGTCAAAACCAGAAAAGTCCCCATGGATTCGATGCCGGCTTCTTGCAGTATTTTTGTATCAAGTCCGCTACTCTGCAGCACCGTCAAACCCTCTTCTTTTGCTTGCTGACAGGCCCTGGCATCCGTATCGATTAAAACCACGTTTTCCCCTTGTTCTTGGAATAAACAGCCGATTAAGCGACCCAGGGGATTACAACCGACGATTACTGCTCCTGTTGCCGCAGAAGAAGTGATTTTTAGCCCTTTTGCCACCCACCGCGCCGTTAATCCCTGAATAAAAACGGTCATTAAAATTGTTAAAAAGACTAAAGCTTTGATCGCTTCACCGCCATTAATACCGGCACGGGTGAGTAAAATGGCAAATAAAGAAGCTACAGAGGCGGAAACGATTCCCCTAGGGGCAACCCAAGCGATAAATAACTTATGTCGCCAATTTAGGTCACTTTTTAAGGTACACAGAGCCACACTCAGGGGACGTACCACCAGCATCAAGACTAACACCGTCAGGACGCTGCCCCAACCCAAAGCGATGACACTGGCGATCGAAAGATCTGCCGCTAGTAAAATAAACAGTACCGACACGCAAAGAGTCGTTAATTGACCCTTAAAACGCCTTAATAACCGCTCATCGGGAACAGCCGCCGCTTTTAGGACAATTCCCGCCATTACCACCGCCATTAACCCCGATTCACTGCGACTAAATTGCGATAAACCAAATAACCCCCAGACTCCCGCTAAAACCACGAGATTCTTTAACTCAAAAGTGAGAAAATTGCAAGTTTTTATAATAAAACTTAACAATCCTCCTCCAGCAATGCCGATCGCCGCCCCGATGCCTAAACGCAGGGTTAAACCGGTGATGATTTCCATGGGGCGGGCATGACTATCAATAATCGTATTTAGCACCACTACGGCTAAAATTGCGCCCACAGGGTCGATTAATACCCCTTCCCCTTCCAAAAGCGTCGCCACCCGCCGATCTACGGCTACTTGCTTCAGCAAAGGCCCGATCACTGTCGGACCAGTTACCACCACTAAAGAAGCGTAAAGAAATGCGATCGGCCAGGGAAATTCCCCCAACCAGTGGGCTGCCATACCGCCACCAATGAGAGTGATGGAAGTACCGAGGGTGACAAGATTGCGTAAACTGCCAGAAACTCGCCCTAATTCCCGTCCGCTTAGGCTTAAACCGCCTTCAAATAGGATAATCGCCACAGAGAGAGCAACAAGGACTTCTAAGCCAATTCCCAGACTTTGGGGGTGTAAAATTTCCCAACCATCGGACCCCAAAGCAATCCCAAAAATAAGCAGGAAGACAATACTGGGAACTTTCAGGTATTCGGCAATGACTTGGGCTGTAATCCCCGCCACCACAGTGATGACAATTTGCAGAGTAAGGGCGAAAGATGGATCCATGTTTAGCGATCGGTTATCGGCTATCGGTTATCGAGGCGGGGTTATGGTTGGGGTTTAATCATTCTAATTTTGACTCTCCCCCGCTAACCGCTCGCGCGGTGTAGCGGGAGATTCTCGGTTCATAGGTTTTTAACTAGATCGACCTGGTTTAACCCAGTCGATCCCCGTCAAATCGCCTCCGCGAGCGTTTTCTAACACGGTCAGTCCGACCGCGTTTTTTCCTCGGTTCTCGATTACCTTCGCTGATGCCGTGTCTCTCGGTTCAATGTGGCCGCAAGAATCACACCGGTGAACTCTTTCTGATAACGACTTTTTGCCAGTAATCGCGCCACAATTCGGACACTCCTGGGAAGTTCCGTTTTTATCGACCTTAAGATAATATTTCCCCCGTTTCCAAGCGACAAACGGTAGTATCTCGTTAATAAAACTACCGATGCCCGAATCCAGAGATTGTTTTCTAACGATCCCTCTAGACCAGGAAATGAAGTTAATATCTTCGACAAAGATATTATCAGCAAGATCACAAAGGTAATGAGCTAACTTAAAATGCCAATCTCTACGAGTATTAGACACTTTTTCGTGTAATCTCGCTATCTTATCTTGGAGTTTCAACCAATTGTTCGAGCCTTTGACTTGATGTTTCAAGCGTCTTTGTAGCAATTTAAGCTTACTCTGTACTTTCAACAAAAATCGAGGGGCTTTGATTAAATCTCCCCGTGAAGTAGCGACAAAACTCTCAATTCCCGCGTCAATTCCTAAACAGGTCTTCCCTACTGTCATATCGGGAACTAATTCCGTAGATTGGAAAGAAACCAAAACGTAAAATCCCGACGCTTTTTGGATAATTCGAGCTTGTTTAGGCTCAAACCCAGACGGGTACTCCCTAGATTTCCTAATCCGAATTTTTCCCAATTGTGGAAAATTTAAGTATTCGTCACCTAGAAAATTTTTCGAGAGCGCGGGGAAAACAAAACTTCGCATCTTTTTCTTAAATCTAGGAAAGCCGAAGCCTTTCGATTTTATATGGTCAAACGCTTTATCTACAGTTTTTAAAACTTGCTGTAAGACTTGAGCGTTAACCGTCTTTAATATCGGGTAAACTTTTTTAGCTTCCGTTAGATTTTTAGCTTGAACGAAGTAATTTGGATAGGGTTGATCCGCAGGAATTATGTACTCAGAAACTAGCGAACAGCGATCCGCAAGACACTTTCGAGAGTTTAACCAATCTTTCCGTTCCGAGAGCGCGTAATTATAAACGCTCTTACAAACATCAAGAATGTGGACAATCTCTCGTTCCTGTTTCTTGTTTACCTTTAGTTTGTACTGGTAGGTAAGCGTTATCACTGTCGTTAGTTTCGTGATGTGATGTATAGTTAAATTGTAACACTTACTGCCTAGTATATCAACTAATTACAATCATGGACCAAACTAATCGCTAACCTTAAAACAGTTAGTAGTCGCTTAATTAGACAAGAATTTCCGGATTTGGCGGCAAAGTATTTCGACAACAAACCCTATTTTTGGGCGGGAGCTTATTTCGTGGCTAGTTGTGGCGACGTTACTGTCGAACAACTAAAAAAATACGTCGAGAACCAAAACTCCCCAAAAGTGGAAAGGCTACTGCGTTAGTTTCATTCTGGTCGCGATTCATCTCCCGTTAACCGCTACGCAGTTTAACGGGAGTCCTCTCGCGACCTTGAGATAGGGGTGAGGGGTGGGGCAGATTTTTCAGGGATCGGTAAACAGTAAACAGTGAAAATACTCCTCACCTAATACCGCTTACCGCTTACCGATAACTTAATTATTGGCCATCACCCAATTAACTAGAGTGCGGACGGGAAAACCGGTGGCCCCGGAATTATTAACGCCATTTTCTTTGTCGGACCAGACGGGAGCTGCGATATCTAGGTGCAGCCAGGGAGTATTATTAATGAATTGCTTCAAAAATAAAGCGGCTGTAATGGAACCGCCGGGGCGCGGGCCAGTGTTTTTCATATCGGCAATTGGAGACTTCAGCCCCTCGAAATATTTTTCTTCTAGGGGCATCGGCCAGAATTTTTCGCCAGCTAATTTAGCGGCCTCTTGGATTTGAGCTGCGAGACTCTCATCGCTACTCCATAAACCGGCGATATCGTCCCCCAAAGCGACGACACAGGCCCCGGTTAAAGTGGCTAGATCCACGATCGCATCCACCTCTAATTTTTCCGCAAAAACCAAGCCATCGGCCAGGGTTAATCGTCCCTCGGCATCGGTGTTATTGACTTCAATGGTTTTGCCATTAGAAGCGGTTAAGATGTCCCCGGGGTGCATAGCGCGACCACTAATCATATTTTCCGTAGCCGGACAGATAAAGTGTACTTCCACTTCTGGCCGTAATTGGGCGATCGCCTTGGCCGCGCCTAGGGTGGCGGCACCACCCCCCATATCCGTTTTCATGGTTTCGATGCCGCTGCCGGCCCCTTTAATATTCAAACCGCCGGAATCAAAGGTTAAACTTTTGCCAACGATTGCTAGTTTACGTTTCGGGGTTCCTTGGGGTTTATAGATTAAATGAATGAATTTCGGGGGAATATCCGAGGCTTTGGCTACTCCTAAGAAGGCTCCCATACCCAAGCTTTCGCATTCTTCCTGTTCCAGAATATTAAGACTTAATCCGTATTCGGTGGCAATTTGCTCGGCGGTTTCTGCCATGGTTAGGGGGGTAACGGCGTTAGCGGGAGCATTGACTAATTCTCTGGCCAGAATCACCCCGGAACAGATTTGCTCGGCCTTGGCGATCGCAGATGCTTGCTCTCCTAAACCCAATAACTCGACGGTTGCTAATTTGGCTCCTTTTTCCTCCTTAGTGGACTTGAAGCGGGTATCCTGATGATTGGCCAGCAGCAGCCCTTCCGTGATTGCTCCGGCAGTGGCGGACTGATCCCCAACTACCGGTAAACTGATGGCCAGAGCTTGGCTTTTTTGTTGTTTGGCCAGACGAGCGATGGCGGCGGCCGCTAGACGCAGGGTTTGCAGGTCGAAATCGGCAGTTTTTCCCAATCCCACCAGGATTAATTTGCGAATCGGACCCCCACCACCTAGACGAGTCGCCGCACTACTGCCTAATTTTCCCTCGAATTCCGTCTCGGAGATGAGATCCTCTAGGGTTCCCCCCAGTTTATCGTTCAATTCTGCCAATTCTCCTGCAATCTCTACGGCTCTTTCTGGTAAACCTAGGGCTAAAGTATCTCCTGTCCAAGTAAGGAGCGAGGTGTCAGTCGATCGAATATCCATTCTTTATCTCGATAATTCTTTGCAAAATGCTTCTATATAATCACTATACTGTAAGCTCTATCAGTGGCTGTCTTATTCTTTGTGTGATAAGTTTAACTTATATAGTAGTGATCGATCTCTGTGTCCTTTGTGTCTGGAGTGGTTCGTTCCACTCACTCGCCCATAAGACTGTATCTTAACGTCAGTTCGGGATAAGGGAATTTTGCCATAGCTTCCACGAAAGAATAGGAGTTTCAGGCTACGGTAGCATCAGGGTTTTAGCTTATCCCGAACTGAGGTTACCTACTTAGGGTTTGCGGCAAAAAGTTTTTCGTGGGGGCAGGGTGTGGGGTGTAGGGTGTAGGGTGTAGGGTTTTAGCGATTTTCAGGGGGTCAATTACCTAATTTTCAGGGAAAAAGTGCCTAAACTTCCCCCCGATCACCCCAGTGTCTGGCACTTTTTGATGGGAAAAAAGTCTAAAATTCTTATCCAACAAGGTTTTTAGATTTATTCAGCAAGCCCTACTTAACTGATAACTGGTAACTGATAACTGATAACTGATAACTGAATCAATGCGTTATCGACGATTTGGCCGTACTAATTGGCAATTTTCGCTGTTTTCCCTGGGGACAATGCGCTGTTTGTCCTCAGAGTCGGTATTTGCCGCAACACTCGATCGCGCCTTAGAATTGGGGATTAATCACCTAGAAACGGCCAGAGGTTACGGTAATAGCGAAGTTTTTCTCGGTCGCTACCTGCAGCGTCAAGGAGTGCGGGAGCGGGTTTATCTGACCACGAAATTGGTTCCCACTCCCGATCGCCAAACTATGGAAAAAGCGATCGGCGAATCCCTAGAACGATTACAATTAAATTACCTCGATTGTCTAGCAATTCACGGTATTAACACCCGCGAGCATTTAAACTGGATTAAAGACCCGCAAGGCTGCATGAAAGCCGTTTTTATGGCCCAAGAAGCTGGAAAAATCGGTCATATTGGCTTTTCTACCCATGCACCCCTAGAAATTATTCTCGAGACGATCAATACAGATTTCTTCGCTTTTGTCAATATCCATTACTATTTTTTTTGGCAAAGACAGCAACCAGCGATCGCTTTAGCCCAAGCAAAGGACATGGGTGTGTTTATTATCTCCCCTGCTGATAAGGGAGGTAATCTCCACAGACCTCCCAAGAAGCTAGAGGAATTATGCGCCCCTTTTTCACCCCTAGAGCTAAATTATCGCTTTTTATTGAGCGATCCGCGCATTACTACCCTCAGCGTCGGGGCAGCGATACCAGAGGAATTAGAGGCAATTATTAACGTATGCGAAGAAGATCAGCCCCTAGATGCGGCAGAAATTGCCGTTTTTAAGCGTTTAGAGACACATTTAACCGATAAATTGGCTACAGATTTATGTAGCCAATGTTATCAATGTTTACCCTGTCCTGAAAATATTAATATCCCCGAAGTGTTGAGACTGCGGAATCTGGCAGTAGCTTACGAAATGACCGATTTTGGCCAGTATCGCTATCGAATGCTGGAAAATGCCGGTCATTGGTTCCCCGGACGCAAGGCCAATAATTGTACTGAATGTGGTGATTGTTTACCTCGCTGCCCGGAAAAATTGCCGATTCCCAGTCTGTTATTTGATACACACGAACTACTCAACGGACCAGCGCAACGGAGATTGTGGTCATCTTAGGACGAAACTGGGAAAAATTTTTTTTGGGGATCGTCAAAGTGTAAAAACTATCTTAAGATTAACAGGTAAGAGAATTAACTTTCTTGAATTTAAAGAGACAAAAAACAAGAAATAGATTAAGGAGTAAAGGATATGGCACTCGTCCCCATGCGGTTATTGTTGGATCACGCGGCTGAGAACGGATATGGCATCCCCGCTTTTAACGTAAATAATATGGAGCAGATCCAAGCGATCATGCAAGCGGCGGCAGCCACCGACAGCCCCGTTATCCTACAAGCTTCTCGCGGTGCGCGCAAATATGCAGGGGAAAACTTCCTGCGTCACTTGATCACCGCCGCGGTGGAAACCTATCCTCATATCCCCATCGTGATGCACCAAGATCACGGTAATGAACCCGCCACCTGCTATTCGGCGATCCGTAACGGTTTCACCAGCGTCATGATGGATGGTTCCTTAGAAGCGGATGCTAAAACTCCCGCCACCTACGAGTATAACGTTAACGTTACTGCTGAAGTAGTAAAAGTTGCCCACTCGATCGGTGCTAGTGTGGAAGGGGAACTCGGTTGTTTAGGTTCCTTAGAAACCGGTAAAGGAGAAGCAGAAGACGGTCACGGTTTTGAGGGAGAATTAGATCACTCGATGCTGTTAACCGATCCCGATGAAGCGGTGGATTTCGTCGAAAGAACCCAAGTAGATGCTTTAGCAGTAGCCATTGGTACTAGCCACGGCGCTTACAAATTTACCCGCAAACCCACCGGCGAAATTCTCGCTATTAGCCGTATTGAAGAAATTCATAACCGCTTACCCAATACTCACTTGGTCATGCACGGTTCTTCCTCGGTTCCTGAAGATCTCCTCGAATTAATTAACCAATTCGGTGGCGCTATCCCTGAAACCTACGGTGTTCCCGTGGAAGAAATCCAAAAAGGCATCAAGAGTGGTGTGCGTAAAATCAATATCGACACCGACTGCCGTTTAGCAATTACTGCCGCAGTTCGTGAAGCACTATTCAGCAACCCGAAAGAGTTTGATCCCCGTTTCTTCCTGAAACCCTCGATCACCTATATGCAGAAAGTTTGTGCCGATCGCTATCAACAATTTGGTACCGCCGGTAACGCCAGCAAAATCAAACAAATGTCCCTCGATGACTACGCAGCCAAATATGCTAAAGGGCAATTAACCCAAGTCAGCAAAAAAGTTGTGGCTGTCTAGTGGCTGAACAATTAAGCGATCGCTTAATAGCGCCGATCTAGTAGAATTTTTTGGGGTAGTTAACCATAACTACCCTCTTTTTTATGGCAATGCCTTCAAGGGAAAGAGTTACCAGATAAGAATCGATTTCAGAGAAAAGACTATACTGAAAATAATCAGCAGATCAGCACTGGATTTATAAGAGAAGCAAGATGAGAAAAAAATCGTTGTGGGCGGGATTATTGGTGGGATTTTGGTTTTGTCTGACTTGGATGGCATGGACACCCACAGCAGCCGCCTTTAGCGAAGAACAAAAATTACTACTACAATCTTGGCGATTAGTCAACCAATCTTATTATGATGACACCTTTAATCATCAAAACTGGTGGCAGGTGCGGGAACAATTCATCAAAAAACCCCTTAACGATCGGACGGCGGCCTATAATGCGATCGAACAGATGTTAGCCACTCTCGATGAACCCTTTACCCGTCTCTTGCGACCGGATCAATACCATAACCTACAAATTAGCACCACGGGGGAATTATCGGGGGTAGGACTGCAAATTAATATCAATCCCGACAATGGTTACTTAGAAGTGGTTGCCCCCCTTGCCGGTTCTCCTGCCGAGGCCGCTGGTTTGACTAGCCACGATCGCATTTTGTTTATTGATGGCATCGATACCACTACTTTAACTCTCGATGCGGCGGCGGCCAAAATGCGCGGAACCCCCGGAACAGAAGTTTCCTTAGTCATTCTTCCCGATCAAAAAAGTCAACCAAAAACCCTATCTTTAACCCGTCAACGCATTTCTTTAAGTCCAGTGGTGGCGGTTTTAGATAAAAATTCTAGTTCCTTGCCCATCGGTTATGTGCGCTTAAATCAATTTAGTGCTAACGCTGCCAAAGAAGTCTCGGAAGCGGTGACGAACCTACAAAAACAAGGGGCCAAGGGTTATATTTTGGATCTAAGAAATAACCCCGGTGGTTTACTGCAAGCGGGCATAGAAATCGCTCGGATGTGGATTAATCAGGGAACGATCGTTTATACGGTTAATCGCGAGGGAATTGCCGATAGTTTTGCCGCTGCTGGCAATGCTTTAACCGACTCGCCTTTAGTGGTTTTAGTCAATCAGGGAACCGCCAGCGCCAGCGAGATTTTAGCTGGAGCATTACAGGACAATCAACGAGGGGTTTTAGTGGGAGAAAAGACTTTCGGTAAGGGATTAATTCAGTCCCTATTCGAGTTACCCGATGGGGCAGGATTAGCGATTACCGTGGCGAAATATGAAACTCCCGCTCACCATGATATTCATAAGTTAGGAATTATGCCGGATCAAGTGGTGGCACAGGAACCGATCACCTATCAGGAAATCGGCACCGAAAAAGATAGTCAATACCAAACGGCAATTCAGTTTTTAAACCAGAACACCGTTTTAGCCAAAGCTTCCTAAGTGGGTTTACTGAAAAAGTTTGTTGGTGGGGCAGGATTCAGGAGATTATTTTTACTTATTATCCCCACTACCCCGCTCCCTGCTCCCCACTTCATAATTCATAATTCATAATTTATAATTCCCACGGCATAAATCGAACAAATTAGCCATTTTTTCCATCAATATCTAAATTAAGATGAAAACCTGTTTGATTTGGAGAGAATGCTAACATCGATTAGAATTTTCCCAGTCCGGGTTTTTCAGCCTTGCAACCTTAACTCATCCTTGATTTTACTGCCATGCAGAGATATATTCGATCGCCCCTAGCCCTAACCCTGAGCATCAGCCTGTTAGCTAATTTTTTAACCGCTTGTAATAATGCCCAAACCCCCGATAACACTGCCTCTAGTCCCACCACCACTACCCCCGGTGATCAAGGCTTAAAATTAGGGGCTTTACTGCCCATTACCGGAGATTTAGCCGCTATTGGTCAAAATATGCCCGAAGCGTCTGCCCTAGCGGTAGAGACTATCAATGCCTGTGGTGGAGTCAATGGCAAACCCGTCACCCTCGTGAAAGAAGATGACCAAACCGATCCCGCCGCCGGTGCTTCAGCGATGACGAAACTAGCGGAGGTGGATAAAGTAGCCGGTGTGATCGGTTCCTTTGCCAGTAGCGTCTCAGGAGCAGCCGTCGATGTGGCGGTGAGAAAGAAAGTTATGTTAGTCTCTCCGGGTAGCACCAGTCCTGTATTTACTGACAGGGCGAAAAAAGGCGATTTTAAAGGTTTTTGGGCGCGGACGGCTCCCCCGGACACCTACCAAGCTCAAGCTTTAGCAGTCCTAGCTAAGAAAAAGGGTTTTCAAAATGTGGCCACCGTCGTGATCAATAACGATTATGGAGTGGGATTTGAACGGGAATTCGTGAGCGCTTTCGATAAATTAGGCGGCACTATCACTAATAAGCAAAATCCCGTCCGTTATGACCCGAAAGCTGCCACTCTCGATAGTGAAGCGGCGGCTGCCTTCGCTAACCAACCGGATGCTGTAGCGGCAGTCCTTTACGCTGAAACGGGCAGTTTATTACTACAAGCGGCCTATAAACAGGGATTGACCAAAGGAGTTACTGTCCTCCTCACCGATGGGGTTTTTTCGGAAGATTTCACCAGACAGGTGGGGAAAGGAACCGATGGTAAGTCAATTATTGCTGGGGCCCTAGGCACTGTCCCCGGGGCCGACGGTCAAGCTTTAAGCGCTTTTACTAGCCTCTGGAAAGAAAAGACCGGCAAGGATGTCACTGCTTTTGTTCCCCATACTTGGGACGCGGCGATTTTATTGATGTTAGCAGCCGAGGCGGCTAAATCTAACACCGGGGAAGGGATTCAAAGCAAGATTCGTGAGGTGGCTAATGGACCTGGGACGGAAGTAACCGATGCTTGTCAAGCTATGGAAATGATTCGCAAAGGCGAAGATATTAACTATCAGGGGGCCAGTGGTAATGTGGATATCGACGAAAATGGCGATGTGGTCGGTAGTTACGATGTCTGGACTGTTAAGGATGACGGGACTCTCAAGGTTATTGATAAGGTGACACCTAATCAGTAATCAGTAATCAGTGATCAGTAATCAGTAATCAGGAGATTGTTTTTATTTATTCTCTCTGCTCTCCTTCTCCCCTCTCTCCCCCAACACCCACGAAGTCCGTTGACAGCAGCATACTTTGTGCTTTTTGTCAAAAAAACTTTTTTTTTGCAATAAAACTACACAAAAAAAAGATCATCGTTGTGGGTGAAATTGACTCATTTACCTGTCTTAATGAGGATTACCTTCTAGGTGTGGCAAGGGTTTCAACCATTGCGGCCCGAAAAAGCACAGAAAAACCCATTATGAAATTCAGTAAAATCGCTGTAACCATCATAACATCGTTGTTAAATAAAAATCTTTCTCAATTAATTTTTAAGAATTTGTAAATATTGCGGAATGTTAATTTAAATATTCTCAAGTTTGTGGAGTTAATCAATAATTTTTGCTTATCTTTGTCGAACATTGGGTTAGGAGTCGGTCGTCAGGAGATAAGGTGTTAGGGTTTTGGGGTGATAGGGTGATAGGGTGATAGGGTGATGAGACAGCTTCCCCACTTCATAATTCATAATTCATAATTCCCACCCCCCTTACTGATGACTGAAAACCGAGACAGTTTTCTGAGGACTTTTTTTACTGGTGGGAACTGGATCGGGGTCATTTTCTTCCCTAGCGACGCGGATTAAGAGGGCTGCTAAAAAGAGACTGGCTAAACTGGAACTGCCGCCATAACTAAAGAAAGGGAAAGGTAAGCCAGTAGTGGGTAAAGAACCAGTGGCCACACCGATATTTAACAGAGATTGACCGATTAAAATAACCATCGCCCCGATCGCCACTAATTTTTTGATGCGATGACGACATTTAACCGCCACGATTAGAGCGAGAGTAGCGTAGAGAAATAGCATAATTAACAGTAAAATACCGCCAATAAAACCAAATTCCTCGCCAAAGACAGCGAAAATAAAATCCGTATCTGGGAAGGGTAGATAAAATAATTTTTGTTGGGATAAACCGTAACCGCTGCCAGTGGTTCCGCCAGAACCGATCGCCAGTAAACTCTGCACTAATTGATAACCATCACCCCGGGGATCCTGCCAGGGGTCTAAGAAAGATAAAATCCGTTTTCTCTGGTATTCGCGGAAAGTAACACTGACCACGGCCATAGTTAAACCCAGTAAAGCGGTGCTGGTCATGTAGGATAAAGGCAGACCGGAGGCAAGAGCGATCAGCCAGAGAGTTATACCACACAGAGCAGTGGTACTCAAGTTAGGTTGTAAGAGGATGCCCGCTAGAATTAGGCCAAAAATAGCAATCCAAGTTAACCGTTGATTGACATTTAAACGCGGCCATCCACCGAAAACCGCCGCTCCTTGCAGGACGAGAAACGGTTTCATAAATTCCGACGGTTGCAAGAGAATCGGCCCGATTTTAATCCAACGGGTGGCACCATTGATATTAGCTCCCAAACCGGGGATGAGAGTGATCAAAATTAATCCTAAAACTAATAAAATCATCCAGGGTGCAATTTTGAGGAGTTTCTCGATCGGCAATCGCACCAGGAAATTAAAGCCAATTAAGCCAATCCAAAGCCAGATTAATTGGCGGATAAAATAGTATAGTCCGTTATCAAAACGACTGTCAGCCAGAGCGTAGGAAGCGGAAAAAAGCACCACTAACCCGACTGACAGCCACAAAAAAGTCATCCAGCGCAATAATCGCGCTTCGGCTGACCAGTTTTTCACATCGGGGTCAAAAATAGGAATAATGTATTGCCACACGGAGATTTTCGAGAAGAAGTATCTTGCAGAGATTAACCGAAAAGACTAGGCTCGATCGCGGTTTGTTCCACTATCCGACGGCGACATGACCGATTAAACCCACATTTTCACCGTGCCATTCTAGGGTATCACCGATCGCCTGACCGTCGTGATAGGCAGCCAAGAGAATTTCCGCCGTTTTTCCCCAAACAATATTCCCCTGACGATCAAGGGAAATCATGCCCAGATCCCGACCATTAGTTTGGGATTCGTGCATGGACTTCTCCACGGCAGCGGCGAGGGAAAAACCATCGGTGACGCGAATGACTACCTTAGCGGCTAAACACTCATCGATAATATCTTCCCCGACCCCCGTACAACTTACTCCGGCCCATGGATTGGCATAATTGCCGGCCGGCATGGCACTGTCACTAACGCGACCAATTCTTTCTAATCCCTTACCTCCGGTAGAAGTTCCGGCGGCGATGTCTCCTTGTTGATCAAGGGCCACCACCCCGATAGTTCCCCGTCGTGCTGACGAATCGGCGAATAAACGGGCCATTTTGCGATTAAAATTCGTCTTTCTTTCCTCCATCCATTCTTGAATCCGATAATCGGTGAGGGGATCATAGAGGGGAATTTGTAATTCTCGGGCCAGATCTGCAGCCCCAATTTCCGAGAGAATGCGATCCTCTTGACTTTGGAGAAAGTGGGCTAGGCTAATGGGATTCTGTACCCGCGAGACGTTAATGACACCGCTTAAACGCTGATGACGACCATCCATCAAGGCTGCACTCATTCGCACCTGACCGTCCGATTGCACCACCGAACCAGTCCCAGCATTAAATCGCGGTTCATCCTCCAGTAACATACATCCTTTTGTCACCGCCTCCACAGCACTAGCACCATTGTCAAGGAGGTTGTAAATATTCTTAACAATCCCCCGGAGAGAATCGCGCACTGATTCTAAACCACCTTTATCCTCTAGGGAACTCGCTCCCCCATGAATAATTAACTTCGGATTTACTCTGGTCATCGAAAAATTGAGTCCGAAACCCCGTCTTTTGAGGACGGCTTTACCATTAAATAGTAGCGCATTTACACCATCTATCTTGACTTCCCCTTTAACAAAAGGGCATAAACTGTACTGTAGGAGGGATTAAGAGAATTTCTGATGC
Organism: Microcystis sp. M083S1; assembly: GCF_020246405.1. Lineage (NCBI taxonomy): Bacteria > Bacillati > Cyanobacteriota > Cyanophyceae > Chroococcales > Microcystaceae > Microcystis > Microcystis sp. M083S1. The sequence goes on along the minus strand of NZ_JADBTB010000081.1, from coordinate 46,538 downwards.
TCCGTTACTGGGTATAAATCAAGGAAACTTTTTATAAATCTAACTCTTTCTATTACAGAGAAGTCGGTCGAGTTATTTGAGACAAACGATAACTTCTCTCTCTAATCCTACATTTTATTATATTCAAGCAAATCGTCCCCAAGTCCTCCAACAAAGTCCGAAAACTATGCACAGGTATGTTCTCTTGATTCCGTTTTTTCTCTCTTTAGACTGAGGGGATTAACTGCGACTGGCTTTAATCATATTAAGAGAACTATCATCAATTTTTTCATCCTCAAAGAGGATCGGATATTGAGAAGAAATAGCAAAATATCAAATATTTTTTCGACATTTTTATTTGAATTAGAGAAGACAGGAAGGGACAACCCAAAAGAAAACCCAACCACCGCCATGGGAAGATTGGGTTTTCTGGTTATCAATGGATTTTAAGGGGCCAAAGCGTTACCGCGCAGGAGAGAACCGATGGTTTTAGCGGTAATCTTCATCTGTACGAGAGGATTAGCGGGAACAACGGTTTTATAGAGATAACTGTCAAAAGTCATCTTCTGTACATCCTTATCGGAACACATTTCCACAAAAGCTTCCCGGGTGGCATCGGTACGGTAGAAAACCCGTTGCAGAATATCTAATACCAGATAGGTCATACCGTATTTCTTGTCCCAACGCTTGAGGTAGAGTTTTAACTCGTCCTCTGTGGGAATACGTTGGCCGCCGTTGGTGACTTCGACAATGGTTTCGGCACACATCCGCGCCGATTTAGCGGCGAAATAGATGCCTTCTCCCGAAGACTTAGTAACTGTTCCCGCAGCATCACCTACGAGGGCCACGCGACCAACTACACGACGAGGACGGGGATGTTCGGGGATGGGGTGAGCCTCCACGCGGATGATTTCGCCCCCTTCCAGACGACGGGCTGCGCGAGCGCGAATACCAGCTTGTAGGTCTTTAATCATGGCTTTATTGACCTTCATTGTGCCAGTACCGACGGCGACGTGATCGTATTTGGGGAATACCCAAGCGTAGAAGTCGGGGGATACGTCTTTTCCTACATACATTTCGGCCAGATCTTCGTAGTAGGCCATTTTATCTTGGGGGAGACGGATGCGTTCTTGGAAAGCGATCGCATAGTTGTAATCCCCGGCATCAATAGCTTTAGCAATGCGAGAATTAGCACCGTCGGCGCCGATAACCACATCCACCTTCAGAGATTTCATTTCCCCTTGGGAATTGCCGTGGGAGTGATCGGCGTAGTGTAGGGTATAGGGATCGGTGCTATTGGTGGGAATGTCGAGACCGTAAACGGTTCCGTTGATTAAATGCGCTCCTAATTTATGGGCGCGTTCTCTCATAAAACCGTCGAGGACTTCCCGACGACACATTCCGATATATTCGTCTTGATTATCGAGATTAATATCGACTTCGACGTTAGAGGGGGAGATCATTTTCATTTTTCTCACCCGGCGATCGATAATTTCAGGAGGTAGGTCAAATTCGCTCACCATACAGAGAGGAATCGCTCCACCACAGGGTTTAGCATTATCTAATTTGCGTTCAAATAAATAGGTTTCAATGCCTGCTTTAGCTAATGTTTCTGCCGCCGAAGAACCGGCCGGCCCTGAACCCACAACAGCGACTCTTAACACTCAGGTTTTCTCCTACATACTTACGAGCGAGTACGCTTTGCAGTGTACCACAGGGGTTTAGCCGAAAGGAACGATATCCTCCGATTCTGCCCGATCTTGCAACAGTGCTTAACATCCTCTGTTACAAAAGTTTATTTTACTGCCCGTAGATGTTTTTTTATCGATGTGTTGTATTGTGTTACACCCCTCTCCCAAACTGGGAAAAGGGGATAGCTGCGAGGATTGTTAACCTCTTGCTTTCAACCAATCAGTAATAGCGGGGGGTAAATCCCGTTGCACTTTGCCACTGACATACATTCCGATATGTCCGACCGGGAAAGCACAAGCGGTATAGTCAGAAGTACCGATATAATTCCCTAAAGCGAGGGAAGAAGCGGGAGGGACAAGGTGATCTTTATCCGCATAAAGATTGAGAATTGGCATGGTCAGATTGTGTAAATCTACCCGTTTATCTCCTAACATCACTTCCCCTTTAATCAGTTTATTTTGCTGATAGAAATCCTTGAGAAACTGTCGATAGGATTCTCCCGCTTGGTCAGGACTATCAAAAATCCATTTTTCCATACGCAGAAAATTAACTAATTTTGATTCGTCTTCCATGATGTCAGGAAAATCAAGGTATTTCTGATAACCTAACTGTAAAGGTTTCAATTCCAGAAACTCTAAGTTGAGAAAATCTCCCGGGATATTGCCCATAGCATCTACCATTAAATCGATGTCTAATGCTTCGGAACCCAAGGAACACCCCCCCCGCATATTTAAGAGGGTCTCGGTTTGATAAAAGTCCACCGGTGTCACCATTGTCACCAGATTTTTTATCTTATCGGGATAGAGGGAACTATAGCATAAACTAAAGGTTCCCCCCTGACAGATTCCTAACAGATTAATTTTGTCGAGATGATGACTTTGACGAATAAAATCGACGCAATTATCGACATAACCATTGATATAATCATCAAGGGTTAACCAGCGATCGCTTCTGGTGGGATATCCCCAATCAATTAAGTAGATATCTAAGCCTAATTTCAGCAGATTTGCTACTAAAGAACGCCCTTCCTGTAAATCTACCATGTAGGGACGATTGACCAAAGCATAAACCATCAACAAGGGAATCTCGAAGGGTTTTTCGACCACGGGTTTAAAGTGGTAGAGAATGATTTTATCTTCCCGATAAACTGCTTCTTTTTCCGAGACTCCACACTGAATATCTTCTTCTTTAACTCGTTTGAGATTGTCTAGACCTTTGAGATTTTTCTGAGTTAATTCTAGATAATCTTGGGTAAAATCTTCCAGTTTCACTTGCGTCAAAAATGGCCACATAATTTAATTCTCCTAGAAAAGTGGGGATTTTTCAGTGAGCAGTGAACAGTAATCAGTGAAAAGAAAGTTCCGAAGTTTTCACCTAACACTATATACTGAAAACTGCAATCCTATAACTGATAACTGATAACTGATTGTCAAGCACAATTAACTAATTGTTACTTTCTATTTCTTTTTTTTCTCCTAAAGCTTTTTTGAGACTTTTTACCTCTTTGCGTAATTCATAGATAGTCCGATGAATTTCATCGACTTCGCTGCGGGTAGGCAGATTCATTGAGCGCAGGTAAATTTCCATTAAATCCTGCTGTTTGAGGCGATAATCATTGAGGGAATTAATAAATTTTCCCCTTACTTTTAGGTTTTCTGGTTGACAAAAAGCCTTTTCAAAAATATCATCAGCGACGACACTCCACACATCTTGAAATTCTCGCCAATCCTTAACAGGTTGACCTTTTTCTGCTAAGAAAACTAATTTTTTAGTTAAAGCTTCAAAGGATTTAACTTGAATATCAGCCAGCACAATTTGATAGTTAATACTAGCTTGATAAAGAACGCGCCAAGTTTCAAAACTATCGAGTAATTTGCGGTTAAATTCTCGTGGCAATCCCAATAAAGGCATCTGTAACCATTGGCCAAAAGTCTCATCATAAAACTTCTGCCAATAGATATTATTGAGTTCGATCAAGGAAGAAGTGTTACCTAACCAAGCTTTGGTTATTGTGTCATTTGACAGCACGAAAGGATCGAACCATAAATGATTGAGACTTTGTAATTGTTGCAGGTAAATTGTCCATAGTTGACTGACATCTTGACTACTTTGGGAAGTGGTAGTAGTAAAACTATTCAGTTGACCGCGCATCTGTTGGGTATAATTATCTAAAATTGTTTGCCAGTCTTCTCCTGTTTGCATTTTCGGGAAGATACTTTCCCAAGCTTCCACCGATAATTTTAGGAATTTGATCAATAAATCCCGATTATCAAAATAGCGCTGGGTTGCCTGTTGTAATTCTGGTTTAATATTGCCCATAGGAGTCGGTATCGCTCCCATCATATCAAACCAACTTGACCACATTTTTGCCCCGGTTTCTGTCCAAAGATTGACGTAATCGGTGGCCATCTCACTCCAAGCTTGTGTCGGTTTATCCATTATTTTTGCCCTTTTCCTTTAACTCTAATTTCGCTAGTTTACTAACCCACCCTACACCCGATAACTGATAACTGATAAGTCATATTTTTCCAGACTTGGCAATTTTTGCTAGTAATCTTAACGCTTCATTGACTGAGGCTGAATCCTGAAAAATTTCCGCCACATCGGGATCGAGAATTATCACATTACTAGCCTGTCGATAAGCTTGATAATATTTGCCACGAATACCACCAGAAAAGTCATATTCAGTTCGCATCTCGTCATTAACCGTTTCTTCAGACTCCTGATTCATAATTTTTTCTCTCCTATTTACTAGCTAAACCGGCGCTAAATAACGGAGGCAAGGAGCAGGAGGCCGTTTTTGTAATGGGGATTTATGCCCCGCTCCAAAAACTTTTCACCTTAAGGCGAGGTTTTAGACCCGATTTTTTCGATAACAAACACATTTTCCATCTTTGAATTAGATAACTGATAACTTACCCACTGATAACTGATAACTGATAACTGATAACTGATTAAGTGTGATGGGCCCCATTAACTCTGAGGACTTCTCCAGAGACATAACTGCTGGCAATAGGAGAGAGTAAATAGGCAGTTGCCCAGGCGATATCTGCGGGTTCACCGAAGCGACGACAGGGAATTTCGGCGGTGATTTTATCGCGAACCTTATCGGGAATCGCTAAAGTCATTTCCGTGTTAATAAACCCCGGTGCGATCGCATTGGCGCGAATATTATAACGGGCAGCTTCTCGCGCTAGGGATTTGACTAAACCGATAACTGCCGCTTTTGTGGCTGCGTAATTAGTTTGGCCGGCATTACCGCGATCACCGGAAATAGAACTAATACAAACGATCGATCCCGCTTGTCGTTCGTACATTCCCTCAATAAACGGCTTAATCGTGTGATTAACCCCTTTTAGGTTGACATTAATCACTAAATCCCAATCTAGCGGCGTTAATTTAGCGAAAAAGTTATCTCTGGTAATCCCCGCGTTAGCGACGATACCGTAAACCGGTCCCAATTCCGCTTCAATTTGTTGAGCTGCCGCTTCCATGGATTCCAACTTAGTCACGTCGGCGACAATGCCTAAACCCTGGGGATTATCGGTGACTAAATCCGTGTAAGCCACCTTGGCCCCCAATTCTATCAAAAGAGAGACAATAGCCGCCCCAATGCCTCGATTTCCGCCGGTAACGACGATAACTTTCTCCTCTAGTCCGAGAGATACCATAGCTTTTTCCTCCTAAACTCTTTCAATTGCGATCGCTGTTCCGCCACCGGTCCCATGACAGATGGCCCCCATACCGAGGGTTTTATCCTGTACTTTCAACGCGTTAATTAACGTCACCAGAATTCGCGCTCCGGAAGCGCCGATGGGATGACCCAATGCGATCGCACCACCGTGAACGTTTTGTTTTTCCCTCGCTAACCCCAGATCCATCTCAAACAGGAGATTATTTAAAGCAAAAGCTTCGTTATTTTCCACTAAATCGAAATCTTCGATCGTTTTATCTAAAGATGATAGTAATTTTTTCACCGCTAGGACGGGGAACTCTGGAAAGCGATCAGTTTTTCCAGCACCCACAGCACCGCCAAGGATTTTGGCAATTGGTTTTAAACCGTACTGATCCACAGCTTTTTGACTGGCTAAAAGGATAGCGGCAGCCCCATCGGAAATCTGACTACTATTGCCTGCGGTTAAAACTCCCGACGGGTTAAAAGCTGGCCGCAGTTTTCCTAAACCTTCTGGGGTACTATCGGAACGAATACCCTCATCTTGAGCGATAATTGTGGAACCTTTCTTAGATTTAAGTTCAATTGGCACGATTTCGCCGTTAAACCAGCCTTTTTCTGTGGCTGTGGCCGCTCTTTGGTGGGATAAGGCGGCAATTTCATCTAATGCTTGCCGAGAGACACCGCGATCGAGACAGAGGCGATCAACTTGGGAACCCATGCCCTCAGTCGTGGTAGCATCGGTTAAGCCATCGTGCAGTAATAAATCCGTTAATTGTTCCGGCGCACCCATAAGGAATTTATAACCCCACCGGGCCCGATGGGAGAGAAAAAAGCCAGTTTGGGACATGGATTCAATACCACCAGCGAGGACGAGATCCGCTTCTCCGGCGCGAATTGAGGTGGCAGCGTTACTAACGGCAATCATTCCCGAAGAACAAACCATATCCACCCGATATCCGTCCACGCTTACGGGAATTCCCGCTTTAATCGCCGCTTGTCGGGGAATTAACTGACCATGACCCGATCCCAAAACATTGCCGAAAATGTACAAATCTAGGGCTTCTGGGGGCAAATTAGCGATTTCTAGGGCGGATTTCATCACTGTTGCCCCTAAATCCGCCGGGGATAATCCCATTAATCCCCCACCAAAACGACCAATTGGAGTCCGGACAGCGGCCACGATATAAACTTCTTGCATAGACTTCTCTCTATTGGGAAGCGAAGATACTAGATAGAATTTGCTTAAGAATATCGAGTCCGAAAAGATCAAAATCCCAATTGACTGTCATTGGTTAAAAGTTCCTGGCCCCGATGTCTTGAGTTTTTGTCTATCTACCCTCGATCTTGCAACAGAATTTCTGTGTCAGAAGATATATTCATTAGAATTTAACTTTTCCGGCAGCAATCCCCTTTTTTTATGGATTTAGTCAAGCGTCTAGTTTTTATCGGTGGTGGCCATAGTCATGCGATCGCCCTTCGTCTTTGGGGGCAATCACCCCTAAAAAACGTTCAATTAACTTTAATTAGCGATGTCACCCATACCCCCTATTCGGGAATGTTACCTGGCCACATCGCCGGTTTTTATGATTTTGCCGAGACTCATATCGATTTACCTTCTCTAGCTAGGTATTCTCAAGCGCAATTCTGTTTAGCCAAGGCTAATTTTATAGATACGGAAAAATGTCAAGTAATTTGTAATAATTCTTTACAGATTCCTTTTGATTATCTCTCGATCGATATCGGCAGCATTCCGGCAGTGGATAATGTTATCGGTGCTAAAGAGTACGCTATCCCCGCCAAACCAGTGCCGATTTTTCGGGAAGGATGGCAAGAAATCCTGAAAAAAGCGGTTAATAACCCGAATAATACTCTAAATATCGTCATTGTTGGTGGTGGTGCGGGCGGGGTCGAATTAGCTTTAAATATGCAGTCCCGTTTGGCCAAAATTCTCAACTCTAGCAGTAATTTGAATTTATCTCTAATTCATCGAGGAAAAAAACTCCTACCAGCCCATAATAATTGGGTCGGTCAACGTTTAGAGAATATTTTTAAACAAAGGGGAATTAGATTATATTTATCAACGGATGTGACGGGAGTGCAAGCAGATCGGATTATCTGTTCATCGGGGTTAGTTTTGCCCATGGATTATACAATTTGGGTAACGACTGCCTCGGCCCCTAGTTGGATTAAAGCGTCAGGATTACTGACAGATGAAAAAGGGTTTATTTTAGTGAATAATTATCTGCAATCTCTTTCCCATCCCCATATTTTTGCCGTGGGAGATATTGCCACGATTCCAGATTATCCCCGTCCGAAAGCGGGAGTTTTTGCCGTCCGACAGGGAAAACCCCTATTCGATAATTTGGCAAGAATTCTGCAAAATCAGCCACTAAAACCCTATTTTCCCCAGAAAAATTATCTGAGTTTAATCGGCACAGGAGACCAACAAGCGATCGCATCTTGGGGCAGTTTCGCGTGGCAATCACCGTTATTATGGTTATGGAAAGATCGGATCGATCGAGCTTTTATGAAACAATTTGATCGGCTCTAGTTAGGGTTTGCTGAATAAATCTAAAAATCTTATCCAACAAGGTTTTTAGACTTTTTTTACCTGAAAAAGTGCCGACCATTGGAGTGATTGGGGGGAAAATTCAGGGACTTTTTCCCTGAAAATTGGGTAATTGACCACCTGAAAATGGGTAAAACCCCACACCCCACACCCCACACCCCACACCCTGCCACCAGGAAAAACTTTTTGCCGCAAACCCTAGTTATTGACACCGAGTTATTGTCAAGGCCGTTGGGAGTAAAATCTGATTTGGGAATCCCACAACCTGATAAAGTAAAAATCGTCCCGATAGCTTGACCGGTTATCGGGAGAAAACGTCAATAGTTTGTTAAATAGTACATATAAACCAATGCCACGTCTTCGCTCGATTATTTCCCTAGTTTTAGTCCTAGTTACTACGCTGCTGGTTAGTTGCAGTGGTCCCCAAGCAACTATCCCCACCGTCTATAGTCCGCAAAAAATCGAACAGTTACAGGTTTACATCCAACCCATAGAAGGATTTCGCCAAAAAATGAGCGTTTTGCAAGACCTCATCGCTGACAAAAATTGGGTAGATACTCGCACCTATATCCACGGCCCTTTGGGGCAATTGCGTCAGGAAATGGTAGGATTATCGCGTAATTTACTGCCCAAAGACCAAGAAAAAGCCAAGCAGTTAGCGAAAAATCTTTTCGTTCACTTTGAACGTATCGATGCGGCAGCCAAAGAAAAAGATGCTAGTCTCGCTGCTAATCAATTCCAAGAAGCATTAAAAGACTTCGATGCTTTCTTAAATATTGTTCCTAGTTAGTTTGTATTAGTGATCGGTGATCAGTTATCAGTGATCACCGACCAGGCCGCAGCTAAAAAACCGATAAATGCTATTTTGGTTTAGTTTGGACGCTAATAGGGCCATTAACCATGGTTTGACAGGCTAAACGATAATTTTCGGGTTTTTTCTTCAGACAGCGCTGCTCAAAGTCGGTTCTAGCGGAGAGATTTTCCATCCCCTCGACAATTGCCACTATACAAGTACCACACTGACCGTAACCGCCACAATTCATCAATTTACCGCCAAAAGTGTAGATATCAACGCCATTCTGGATTGCTTTCTCTCGTAAATTCGCTCCATCTGCCGCTACCACGATCTTATTCTCTTTGACGAAGTTGATGTTACCCATGACTGTATTACCCTAAATTTTTGCAAATTAATATTAAAAAATATTAAATTTTTTTGATTGTAACATTTTTGGCTCGCTCTTCTAAATATTCGGCGATGCCAATAGCGATCGCTTTTTTGCCGATAAATTTCCCCAGTGCCGCTTTTGTCACCAAATAAGCCACCTGTTCCCCGTGATCGCCCTTTTCCTCACCCCTATTAGCAATGACGGCCTGATAGCCCTTTTCTAGGCGTTTACGGGCGATTTCCAGTAACTCCTCCTGACTAACTCCCTCCTGATACTTGAAAGTCACCATCTCTAAATCGGGAAAATTTTCTCTCACCTTGTCAATCACCTTTTCCGTCGGCACAAAATTAAGATTTAACTGCCCTCCACTGGGAATCTTACCAGAAAAAGGGCTTTCTAAGCGATAATCTGCCACTGCTGCCGAAAAAATGCCAAATTTATAATCTTTACTCTCTAATTCTCCCATCACCTTCCCTAGATACTCGTCATAAGTTTCAATAATTTCATGGGGTAAATAAGCGGGGGGTGTATAGCTGCCCCGTCCGTGGATTAACTGCACCTTGGCCCCGCGCAGGTATAATTCTTCTGCAATAGCGGCCCCTAATTGTCCGGTAAAACGATTGGTTAAACGACGAATATTATCGATAATCACGGGTGTGGGTCCACCAGTGACTAAAATCGGCATATTTTTCAGGACAGAATTACTGAGAATCCCACAGGCTGCCACGGTAATCTCTTTTTCCCCGGGGAGATTGTGTTTACCGTAATCATCCCGGGGTGGCATAATCTGAACTCCCCAGCGATCAAGCGTTTGCAAAGATTCGCTCAGAATAGCATTATGTAAACTGCCGTGCATGGTGGGGACAAGCAGAATTTTAGTTTTTCCCTTTTCCTGTCGTCCCAAGGCCGAGGCCAAGCATGAAGTGATCACTCCGTCAGCGATTCCGTAACGAAACTTATTAATGGTGTTATAGGTAGCGGGAGCGACTAAATAAAGATCAAAGGGAGATTGATCGCTTAAATGTTCTGCTTTTGCCGTTAATTGGCTAATTACGGGATTAACCGTACTCCATTCCAAAGCTTCCTTAGTGACGTATCTTAAAGCTTCTTCCGAGACAAAAGCCACGACTGTGGCCCCGAATTTCCGCAAAGATCGGGCAATTAGCGGCGCTTTCATGGCCGCAATCCCTCCTGTCACCAGTAAAGCAATCCTTTTACCCCAGAGATGATGATTTTCTAAGGGTACTTCGCGATCGCCTAAGTCCGAATCCGTGGGAGGGGAGAAATTCCAAGTCATAAATTTGGGGAAATGGGGGAATGGGGGAATGGGGGAATGGGGAAATGGGGGAATGGGGGAATTCAACTAAAAAACCCCAAAACCCCAAAACCCTAAAATCTCAATACCCAACACCTTCTAACTGATAACTGATCACTGATAACTGATTCGGTTATCCCTATTCGGGATTTGTCTATCTCTGAGCGAGAAACTGGTTATCCTAGTAAATAAAGGGTTGCTTCGGTGTTCTTATGATTGACAAAATTTTAACTAAAGTTCGATCGCTTGCCAAGCCATTATTGGTTCTAGGATTAGTGACAACGCTGATTTTCGGTTCTATTCCCAGTGCTTTAGCGGCATCGGGGGGTAGAATGGGGGGCGGTAGTTTTCGCGCCCCTAGTCGCAGTATTAGCCCTTCTAGAGGTGGTGGTTACAGTTCCCCGGGTTACGGTGGAGGTATTGGTTTTCCCTTCCTTTTACCCTTCTTTTGGGGTGGTGGTGGCGGTGGCTTAATTTCTCTGTTAATCTTTTTTGCTATTGCCAATTTCCTCGTTAATGCTTTCCGTAATGGTGGAGGCAGTGACGAGAATGGTATGACGATAGAATCCGGTTATGAAACCGTCTCCGTGGCTAAAGTACAGGTGGGTTTGTTGGCTAATGCCCGTTATCTGCAACAAGAATTAAATCAAATCGCCCTAACTGTCGATACTAGCAGCTCCGAGGGACGAGTCGAAGTCTTACAAGAATCGGCCCTCGCCCTGTTACGTCATCCGGAATACTGGGTTTATGGTAACGTCGATTGCCAACAAACCAGCCTCAGCAGTGCAGAAGCGAAGTTTAATCAGTGGTCTCTCAACGAACGCGGTAAACTAACGGCGGAAACCTTAACTAATTACAATAATCAACTGCGTCAAGGTTCTAGAGAAAATATTTTACCCGAATCGGCCGGAGAATTAGCTAAAACCGCACCGGAAGGCTATATTTTGGTGACTATTTTGGCTGGCATTGTTGGTAAATTTTCCCTAGCCAAAATTAATGACTCCCAAGACTTGAAACAGGCCCTGCAACAAATTGGTAGTATGGGAGGCGATCGACTTTTAGCAGTAGAAGTGATTTGGACTCCCCAAAGCGAGGGTGATATTCTCAGTCAAGATGACATTCTCGCCAATTATCCCGATCTGAAATTAGTGTAATTTTTCGGGTAATAACTCTAGATATTAGCTAAAATCTCCCTTTTACGGGGAGATTTTTTGATTAGGGTTTGCGGCAAAAAGTCAATTGGCTGGTGATGGGGTGAGTTTCGTCGGTTAGTCCCTCGCAACGAAACCCAAAAACTCCACCGATTATGCCTAAATCCTGATAACTTGGGAGTTAATCATACTATTAAAAACGGATTTGGTATAAGACCAGTATTTTACCTTCTATTTCATGACTCGGATTCTTTCTCTATCGATCCAACCGTGTATTAGACATCTCCAAAATTCGGGCTAGATTGAGGTTAATTTCTGGAAATGTCCATTGTACTGTAAGGGAATCAGGAGCCGCCCAAGATCCATTGAGTCGCTACCTCGGTTTCCCCCCAAGGAAACTGCCTGACTTCAGCCGCGACAAAGTGGGAAGCCAGACTTTCAATCAGTTTAACCAGAGTGGAATCAGTCACCACTGCAACTTTACTGACGTACTTGTGATGGTCGCGTATCAGCCGGAAATGAGCGACCAAGGCACCAAAACTCTCCCAACCAGTGAACGTGGGAACTTCGATGATTACGCCAGCAAGGCCACCAGTGGCCTCAATGTGGGGGTCCACTGCCTCCGCAATCTTGATGAAATCTTCCGCCGCAAGTGCAGATTTAGGTTGCATATAGAGAATGCTATGCGCGGCATCTAAATTATACTCTATCATAGTTTGCCTCTCCCAAATGGTCGAAGTCTAACTATATACTATCACAAATAATGGGACCAAGATTGAGGGAAAATTAACAAGCGATCGCAGAAAATAACCACAAAGACACAAAGACACAAAGACACAAAGATTAGGCTGGTTAATTCTTCTTGCCATCCAATCAGAATTGGGTGGTTTATGCGTTGCTAACCAACCCAACTGGACTTTATTTGACTGGTAATTTTCTAGATATTAACTAGGTTAAAGATGGCATAGCCAACGCATAATTGAAACCAGTTGATTATCATTGGTTAAGTTAGCGGCATTGGTGAGTTTTTTCGTCTCTAATTGCTGATAAATTTCCCTGGCCATTTTTGTTTCAATAGCAGCGCCGATAAAAAAAGTATAAGGATGCTTAGATATTTTTCTAAAAGCATCATCAATTCTCTGCAAAGCAGTACGAGCAGTTTTCCAATGTTCATCTGCTCCCGCGGGATCAATCCCACCTTTCAATTCTCCCAAAGCAATGTATAAATCAGGAGATTGTAAGGTTTGTTTTTTGTTTTTTTGATTAGCTAATTGCGTCGAATCACATTTTAAAAGACACAAATGAATATTGCTGTTATTAACAATGGGAACATTGACATTATAAATTATTGTTCTTGGTTGGCTGTTATTTAACCAGCTAACACCTCTAACCAAGATTTCTAGATTAGGTGTCATTTCTTCAGCTTCTCTCCATTGATTATTACTAGAATTGAGCCAATCATAAGCAATTCCTGCTACTCTTAAAGTTGCTAATAGAGAACGAGTAAATTTACTTTGAGCTAAGGAGCCACCCGCGTTTCTCATGATTCCTCCTAAAGTGTCACCCCGAATCAATAGAAATCTATAGACTAACTCCTCGACAAAATTAGTCCCCGCAGGTTCCAGAAAATTGACAATTAATTCTTGAATTGCTTCTACCTTGTCTTGGGGATGTAAATAATTTTTAGATTTATCAGAAATTCCCGATGCAGTTAATAAAGCCGCTTGAATATCTGGGATGTTTAGTAAATCTCTAGGATTGTTTACGGTTTGTGCAATAATTTTTAAGGTTCTTGCTTCTGCAATTAAAGGAGTAGCTCTCTGATTTTTTTCTAAGGCTAGAGCAATAAATCCTGAACGGATAGCTTCATAGGTAGTCTCCAAATCACAACTTTGGTTTAAATGCAAGAGATAGGGTTTTTCCATTAAGGCTTTCTCCACACATAAATACATTTTCTTAAAGATTCTCTACCATGACATCCCATTTGCTGACTACTATTACCTTTTCCCTGAGGAACTACTAAAATATTTTCTACTTTAAATCCAATTTCTTCAGCAATTTTTGACAAAATTAAATCTACAGAAATACTAGCTCCCGCATAGCGCACGTTATCATTAATCATACAGAAAATACCCGAGGATTTCATAACCCGAAAGCATTCATAAATTAGACAAGACATTTCCAGAAAATACCCCCTAATCATCCGAGGAATACCATGGTTATTTAAGGCCTTGCTTGATTTTAATTCCTCTAAACAACCTAGGATACTTTCTAATAATTTTTGACGATCAGTTATGGCAATGGCTGGCGACCAATGTTCATTGATTTTTAGTAACTCTTTGGGTTTATTTTCAACAGTGCAACTAAGCATTTGTTGACGTAATTGTTTTAATTGTAGTTGATCTATTCCCAATAGAGCCAATTCAAAAGCGTAGATACGAGTATAATCATAGCGATTACAATAAGGAGGAGAAGTAATAATAGAATCGTATTTTTCTGACGAAATCTCTGGCAAAATCTCAAGACAAGAACCTTGATATAGTTGAATTTTTCCCCGAGGATAATCTCTAGAAAAAAGTTCCAATTGTTGCTGACTAGGCTCTAAATCTGCGAGAATTTCTCGTAACTTGCTATGTAGGGCAATTTTAAAGTCTAAAATTTTTCCTTTGTCAAATATATTTTTACCCTGTTGTTTACCAGAACGATAATCCCAACGGAGGTATTGACCATCTTTTCTAGTATAGCTAATTGATTCGAGAATAGAAAGTAAGGCAAATTTTAAGATCGCTTGCACTCGCTCATTCTCTTGGGCAATCAACCCTAAGTAACTTTCTATACAAGCCTGATTTTCTTGGGGATATGCTCCTTGAGTAATTGGTAATTCTAATAACTTAACTTTGTCATCTACCTGTTGCCAAAGGCTATGGTTAGACCAATACTCTAGACGATGTATATCATCACTATTTAAGCCATTTTCTAAAATTTGTCTAGTAATAATTAATTCTTGTCCAATCGGCAATAGTTCTATTCCATCTGCTGATAAACCCCTGGCCGCCGCCGCAAATAAAGTTGTTCCGCTGCCCGCAAAAGGGTCTAGTATTTTTCCTTGTTTGATACCATATTTTTCTAGAAGATAAACTATCAGATCAACGGAAAAACCCTCTTTATATTTATACCAGCGATAAACTGGTTGGTTCTTATTACCTTGAAAACTGACTAGGGTACGAGATAATTGCTCAGAATCAAGTAATTTGTCTTGAAAATAATTAAATAATTCTCGATCAAGATTGTTGATTTCTAACAATCTTTCTGCTACATTAACCGAACTATTAATCATTTAGGTTTACTGGCAAAATTGCCGAAAAATAATTATCAAAATTTATCTTTATTTGAGGGGTAATTTTAATCGGTGGGGAAAGGGCGATACTTAAGAATTAATTCTCGCACCGATTCCCCTAGATTTAATCTCAATCCCCTAGACAAATACCCAAACCCCTGGCGGTTTTGACTAAAGTTTCTTCGGGATCGACGACGCGATAGGTTTTAATCGCCTCCTCAATGGGAACACTGACCACTTGCCGATTTTGCCAGGCCACCATGCGATCGAATTCTCCCCGAGCGATCAGATCCACGGCCGCTACGCCAAAAGCCGCCCCCAGTAAGCGATCCATCGGAGAAGGAATACCCCCCCGTTGAATATGGCCCAGGAAAGTCACTCTCGTTTCGGCCCCAGTTTCCCTAGCAACTTCTTCGGCTAAATAGCGACCGATACCCCCGAGACGATCTTCTCCTAGGGCTTCCTTTTGCACTAGGCGATTGCCGGTTTCGGTACGCACGGCCTCGGAGACAATAATCAGAGAAAACTGTTTATCCATACGCTGCCGTTGCCGGATCTTCTCGCAGATCTTCTCTAATCGGTAGGGAATTTCGGGAATGAGAATGATATCGGCCCCCCCCGCAATACCGGCAGCCAGGGCGATATGGCCGGCATCTCTACCCATAACTTCTAGAATCATCACCCGGTTATGACTAGCGGCGGTAAAATGGAGGCGATCGAGGGCTTCTGTGGCAATATTAGTAGCTGTATCGAAGCCGATGGAGACTTCTGTAGCTCCCACATCATTATCGATGGTTTTGGGGATACCAATCAGATTAATGCCTCCCTGTTGGGCAATACGGCGCAAAATCGCCAGACTACCATCGCCACCGATGCCGATCAGGGCATCCAGTCCCAGACTATGATAGCCGTCGATGATGTCCTGAGAGCGATCGATCAAGGTTCCATCGGGCATCGGGAAAGCGAAGGGATCCCCCTTATTGGTAGTACCGAGAATTGTTCCTCCCATCACCAACAGGCGATCGACTCCTTCAATATCAAAGATAGTGGTTTTGGGGGGACGGCTAACTAATCCGTTCGTTGCTTCTCGAATACCCACCACTTCCCAGCCATAATTGCCACTGGCATGGTGGACAACGGCACGAATGGCGGCATTTAAACCCGCACAGTCACCGCCACTGGTGAGAAGTCCAATTCGTTTTTTTTCACCCATAGGTTTTTGTCAGGAGATTAACAAATCTATATTTAGGGAAAAGTTGCGGATAATGCCTAAAAATTAAGAAAGTTTCTAGATCGTCCCTGACAGCTAGGGGAAAAATTCACCCCCATCCCCTCAGTAATCGATCACGAGCAGGGTATGCAGGGCGACACGGATTCCCATTATACTAAAAAGTATATAGCAATATTAGGGCATTTGTCAACCCTAATATGCAAGAAATTTTCTGATAACTGATAGCCAATCAATTTAACTATTTACTGCTTGCTGAAGACGGGATAGATCCCAACCTTTTTGATTGAGAAGTAGCCAAGACTGCATTAAATCAGGACCGTGTAACTCCCCCATCAAAGCGGCCCGCAGAGACTTCATTACTAGACCTTTTTTAACCCGATGGGCTTTAGTTGTGGTCTCCACAATTCCCTTGGCAACTTCTCCAGTCAAATCGGGAGTAATAGCGGCGAGAATATCCTTGATAATATCCTTAACTCCCTCTAATTGTAATTGACTTAAAGCCTCCTGATTATAATTAGCCAGAGGGGTTAAAAGTAAGCGACTTTCAGCGACAGCATCGCTTAAACGAGTTAAACTCGGACCGATGAGAGTAGCCAAACCGATCAACCAAGCTCGATCGGTTTCAGCATCAAAATTATACCCTGCTTCTTGCCAGTATGGGAGAAGTAAAGGCACTAATTCCTCACCGGTTAAACGATGGAGATATTGACTATTAATCCAATCCAGTTTAGTCCAGTCAAATTTTGCCCCCGCTTTATTTACCCGTTCTAAACTAAACACTTCTGCGGCCGTTTCAAGGGTAAAAATTTCTTCAGTGGAATCGGGAGGAGTCCAACCCAGTAGAGTCATGTAATTAACCAAAGCTTGCGGCAGAAAACCCAGTTTTCGGAAATCATCGATCGAAGTGACTCCATCCCGTTTAGATAACTTGCGACCCTCCTGATTTAAGATCAAAGGACTGTGGGCAAACTCCGGCACTTTTGCCCCTAAAGCTTCGTATAAAAGAATTTGTTTAGCCGTATTAGCGATGTGATCTTCCCCACGAATAACATGGGTAATTTCCATATCGATATCATCAACAACTACCGCTAAATTATAGAGAGGCTGACCGAATTGTTCCTCCCCATTTTCCGAGGTACGAGCGATCACCATATCGCCACCTAAATCACTACCTTTCCAGATAACTTTTTCCCGGATTAAATCCTGCCAAATAATTTCTCGATCATCGTCAATAATAAAACGAATTACTGCTTTTCTCCCCCCTTGCTCGAATTGAGCTTGTTGTTCGGGGGTGAGATAACGATGACGATTATCGTAACGGGGGGCAAGATTGCGGGCTTTTTGTTCTTCCCGCATTTTTTCCAATTCTTCCGGGGTACAATAACAACGATAGGCTAAACCTCGATCGAGCAGGGTTTGAATGGCTTGACGATAATAATTAAGGCGTTGAGTTTGAAAAAAAGGACCTTCATCCCAATTCAGTCCTAACCATTGTAGGCCCGCTTGAATATTTTCCGTATATTCTGGTCGAGAACGCTCTAAATCTGTATCTTCCACGCGCAAGATAAATTTCCCCCGGTGATGACGGGCAAAAAGCCAGTTAAACACGGCTGTGCGTGCGGTTCCAATGTGTAAATTTCCCGTGGGACTGGGGGCAATACGAACTCTTACTGTCACGATCTAACTCCTAGGTTTTTGCGGCAACCATATCCCATGTTATGGCAAATTCACCTAGGTCAACTGGCAAAATTAAGACAGTTTTCAGCCAGGGTTGCCAGCAGCAATTATCAGTTCTTTTGTACCGATTAAGCTGGGAGTGTTAGGCCTGAGTAACCGCACTGGGGAATCGAAGAACAATAAAACATCTTGGGGAATGTAAAAATATATAAAAGTATGTGAAGATGTGCGGAATGTCGTTTATAAATTTTGGAGATATCTATTGGTTTTATCTCTGAGGTTGCGATTAATCACAATGTTTGGAACTCTATTATCTTCGATTTTGCTTACCCAGTCTGATTATTTCCATCTGACTCCCACTAATAAGGTGGCAGTGGAGAGAAGAATTGTCGAAAAAAGTTTTGGTTCCGATCCTCAGATTAATCCTAGGGAAATCTCTAGTATTTTGAATCTTCAGCCCCAATGTGGTGCGAATCCTGCTAATTCTCAGATTCAATGCACTTGGAAAGAAGGAAATAGACAGATAAAAGCCTATTGGTCAAAACCTTGGCGCTTTCAGCGCTGGGAATCTAGGGGATTCTAGCCATATCTTGAGGTAATATCAGTTCTAAAAATAAATAGCAAAGGGTGAGGGAGGAACAACAAACTCTCAATAAATGAAGTTTCCCTCTCCGGGGAGAGGGTTTGAGGGAGGGATATTTTAGTACCCGTGTTATTTCGGTAATTCTAGGCAGCGATTAAAGATTTGCTCAAAGGTTGCCAACGGAAATATCTTTCCCCACCCAATTCGAGGACAAATTTTAACCGGGGTTCCTGTTGACTAAGATTAATTAAGTATTGTTTTTCTTCCGAGGACAAAACAAAACTTTCAATAATCCAAATCACTAAACCTTTAGATTTGGGGGGTAAATTTTCCAATTGATAGGTAGCAATGGGAGGAATAAAATAAACCGGTCCCACGGCTGCTTCCCGACCGATATTTTTTTTACCTAAATGGGGGGGACGGACTCCATGAATGCCGGTAAGATAGGCACTTAAATCGCCTAGACCTCTAGCAGTGATATGCAGGACATTGTACCCAGTGGCCCGTAAACGTCTTTGATAGCGTCCCTCGTAACCTCCTTCTAAGGGTGCGTAAACACCTAAAGCGCCGTATTGTTCCAGATCGCGAATAAATGGTTTTCCTGTGGTCAGTAGTGCCATAGCTAGTAAAAAAATCTTTTTCCCTATAATCGCACGTTTTGTTAAGTTGTGCGTCAGGTGAACAAAGAAAGACTTAAGATCAAAGATAGAGAGAGACAATCGCTACTCTCCCAAGGAGGCAATATGTTTCACGATCTCCTTTATCCCAACGGACTGCTTTATATCCTCATTAAACTAACTGTTTTAGCGTTAGCAGTCTTGCTCTGGTTTATGGTCGTTTCGGCCCCGGCTGTCTGAAAAAAACACTGCTCTTGTCTCAGGTTAGCCTTGTCTTCTACAATTAGCGTTCTATGCAATGGCTAAATTTTGTCGATGACTCCTGTTAAATTGCCGATCGATCCTTTTCTGAAACCCAACCTAACCACTAAGCTCCTAGGGGTGGGGTTGGTATTGACAATTATTTTTATCCTGATTGCCCTGTTTTCGCCCCTTCTGCAAGCGATCGGCCTGATTCAGGATCCAACCGACATTTTAAGCAATTATCCCCTACAAGCCCCCAGTTCCGGGCATTGGTTCGGGACGAATGTGCGCGGTTATGATGTCTTTTCCCGCACCCTATTCGGGACCCGGGCGGCCTTGTCCGTGGTATTTTTGGCCACAGGATTATCTTTAGTCATCGGGGTTCCTTTAGGGTTAATTAGCGGTTATTTGGGGGGTAAGATCGATCGCGTTCTCCTCTTTCTCATGGATACCCTCTACACCTTGCCGGGGTTATTATTATCGGTGGCTCTCGCCTTCGTCTTGGGTCGTGGTATCGTCAATGTAGCGATCGCTGTTAGCATTGCCTATATTCCCCAATATTTTCGCGTGGTCAGAAATCAAACCGCCAGCGTTAAAAATGAGTTATTTATCGAAGCGGCACGAGCGATCGGTGCTAGTCCAGGCCGGATACTATCAAAATATCTTTTCTTTAATGTCGTCCAGAGTGTCCCGGTTCTTTTTACCCTCAACGCAGCGGATGCGATCCTGGTTTTAGGCGGTTTAGGCTTTTTAGGCTTAGGATTACCAGAAGAAGTGCCAGAATGGGGTCATGATCTCAAGGAAGCTTTGGCGGATTTATCTACAGGCATCTGGTGGACCACTTTATTCCCCGGATTAGCAATGACCACGATGGTGGTGGGTTTATCTCTCTTGGGAGAGGGGTTAAGTGAAATTTTAAACCCCCTGAGTCGTAAACGCTAAAAGCGCGGGCCAGAGATCGAGGGAAATCAACTCAAGGCCTCCACACCCTCAGCCTCTCTGTCCGGTAACGATGTAGGATACCCTTTGGGCGATATTGGTGGCGTGATCGGCCATACGTTCCAGATGACGGATTAGTAAAGCCATCAGCAGGATCGGTTCCACCACACCCTTAATATCTCTTTGATGGGCGAGAGTGTGATAGAGATAGTCATAGGCTCGATCGACCGTATTATCTAGTTCTTTGACCTTTGGACCGGCTTCTTGATCGAGGTCAGCCAGAGCAACCAGACTCGTGGCTAACATATACTGAGCATGGTGGGACATGGCCTCGATCTCACTCATACAATCATGAGGAGTATAGGCGAATAACTTGAGTGCTATTTCGGCTAAATCCTTGGCATAATCGCCGATCCGTTCCAAATCGCGCACTAATTGCATAAAAGCACTTAAAAGCCGCAAATCTTGGGCTACGGGAGCCTGTAGAGTCATGAGAGTGGCACAATCTAACTCGATTTGACGATAGTAGCGATCGATTTCCTTATCGAGGGGGGCGATTTTTTTCGCCATTTCCAAATCCCTAGCAAAGAGGGATTGATGGCTAAGACGAAAGGATTCTTCGACCAAGGTTCCCATTCTCAGCACATCCTGCTCCAATCGCTGGAGAGAACGAGCGAAATAGGTGCGATCGGGATGATTGGTTTCTTTGGATAGGCTCACGGTCGGATTCGCTTAACATAAAACTACTCTTTCTCTACAGTCATAACAAGAAAATTTTAGATTTTGCACAGTTGTCTAGAGAACTTGACAGAATTTTTTCTCCCCTCTCCCCAATTCATAATTCATAATTCATAATTCATAATTCCCACCTAATTTTTTTGACGGGGGAGAGTGACTTGTAGGCGAGCGCCGCCGGTGTTAGGATCATTTTGAGCGACGATCGAACCGCCATGGGCTTGAATAATCTCTTTGGCAATCGATAAACCTAAACCGGTACTATAATCCTTTGTGCCTTGTTTTTGACGGGTGCGGGAAGGATCACCGCGAAAGAGGCGATCAAAAACGTAGGGGAGATCCGCTTCGTTAAATCCCTTCCCGTTGTCGATAACGTCAATTTTCAGCCATTTTTCCCCGATAGTATCGGATATTTCTCGAATTTCTAGGCGAATTTTCCCCTGATCGGGACTATACTTAATGGCATTATCAAAGAGATTCAGGAAAACTTGCAGCAGACGAGAATGATCCACTTCCAGCGTCCAATCCACCGGAGAGGAATAATCTAAGCTAATCTGTTTTTGGGCGGCTATTGGGGTGACAGTCTGCCAAGCAGCGCTGATTAATTCCTCTAGATTAATTATCTGGTATTGTAAAGATCGCCCCGCATCCGCTTGTAATTCACTGATTTCTAGCCAATCGCAGACTAATTGACTCAAACGCTCCACTTCTTTCCCCATTTGTTCTAACCAGCGTCTTTCGGGAGCTTGGAGGCGTTTTTGTAAAGCTTCGGTAAGGAGAGAAATGGAGGTTAAGGGAGTGCGTAACTCGTGAGTTAAGTCAGAGAAAGCTCGCTCGCGATTTTGCGATAATTCCACTAAAGGCTGTCTATTTTCGATAAATACAGCGATTTGACCTTCTGGCAAGGGATAACCGTAACCCTTCAAGGCAATCGATTTAGGAGCAATCACTTGGCGATCGCTAATAGGGGTGACAGGATAATTAGTCGGGTAAAAAGTCCAAGTTTGCACCTGTGGACTCTGTTTTTGGCGAGTTTCTTGAATTAATTGATCTAATTCGTAGGATCGCACCAATTCCAGCAGCAGACGCACCTGATCTGGCTGCCAGCGATCGAGTTTTAAGAGGGTAATTGCCTGTTGATTACACCAGAGCAGTTGATTATCGGCATCCACATGAAGATAGGCGATCGGCGCTCGTTCTAGCAAGGATTTCTGAATTTCTAAGCTCTTTTCTCGCTCTTGCAGACTTTGGGAGAGAAACTGTAATTCTCGACGCACTAGGGAGGTAACGGGAAAAGAAGCCGACAAATCCGCCGAATCCGAGAGAGCGCTTAGGGTTCGCTTTAACTCTCTATTTAAGCGTGAGACTTGCCAGTAACAAATACTCAAACCTAAAACTACTCCCAAAATAAAAGCGAAAATAGTCATTGTCTGCGCGAGCGGCGATCGCTAATCGGGAAAATATAATCGCTCACCTAGCCAAAACGATAACCGAAACCGCGTACAGTAATCAGGTATTCCGGTTGACTGGGATCGATTTCTAGTTTTTCGCGTAACCAGCGAATGTGAACATCGACGGTTTTGGTGTCTCCTAAAAAATCTGGCCCCCAAATTTGTTCAATTAATTGCTCTCTTGACCAAACTCGGCGCGGATAACTCATAAATAGGTCGAGGAGACGGAATTCTTTAGGAGAAAGGTTAATTTCTTCATCTCGCACTGTCACCCGACATTCCTGGGTATAGAGAAGAACATCGCGGAATTTGCGCACGGTAGCGGCAGCTAGGGAAGTAAATCCTTGACGACGAATCAGAGCGCGACAACGAGCGACTAATTCGCGCATACTAAAAGGTTTAGTCAGATAATCATCGGCACCTACTTCTAAACCCAAAACTCGATCGGTTTCGCTGGCCTTAGCACTTAAAATTAAAATCGGGATAATATTGCCGTGATAGCGCAACAGACGGCAGATATCAAGACCGTTGATTTGGGGTAACATTAAATCCAAAACGACCAAATCAAAACGAGACTCACCGTGATTAGATTCTTGACTTTGCAGTAATTCTAGGGCAACGCGACCATCACTAACACCGAGAGCCTCGTAACCTTCTTCTTCCAAAGCCAAAATAATCATATCCCGAATCACTTCTTCATCTTCAACGATTAAAATCCGATGATTGGGAACGAAATCCGTACTCACCGACAAGGGGGGGGTGTCAAGGGTTAACATAAAAATACTTGATTATTCGTCTTGATTTTATCTCAATTTGTCAACCCGCACTCGTTTTGGAAGGCTAGAGCCGAATGTTATTACAGTTATCTACCTGGTTAGAGGTGGAATCCTATCTAGAACAATCTCAGGGAATTATTATTCCCATTGGTTCCACGGAACAACACGGGCCGACGGGACTGATTGGTACAGATGCTCTATGTGCTGAGGCGATCGCTAAAGGAGTGGGGAAACAGGTAGGAGCAATGGTAGCACCTACCTTAAATGTCGGTATGGCCCTACATCACACGGCTTTCCCCGGTACAATTAGCCTTCGTCCTAGCACTTTGATTCAAGTCATCCTCGACTATGTGACTTGTTTAGCTAGAGCGGGTTTTCGTCAATTTTTCTTTATTAATGGTCACGGGGGCAATATTGCCACCCTAAAAGCCGCTTTTGCGGAAACCTATTATCATTTGGATTCCCTTAATTTGCCTAACACAAACGAGGTTAAATGTCAAGTTGCCAATTGGTTTATGGTGCGAGATGTTTATCTTTTAGCCAAAGAATTGTATGGAGATCAGGAGGGTTCCCACGCTACACCGAGCGAAGTGGCGTTAACTCAGTATCTTTACCCTGAGAGCCTTAAAAATGCCTTTTTATCGGAAAAAGTGGCTTCTGGTCATGGTATTTACGGTGCGGCTAATTTTCGCCAAAACTACCCCGATGGTCGTATGGGTTCCAATCCTGCTTTAGCCACTCCCGAACACGGTCAGAGGTTCTATGAATTAGCTGTGAAAGAATTGAGTAATAGTTATCTGGAATGGCTCTCTTGTCCTTTGTCTAAGTTGATTAGTGACTAGGCCTCCGAGACCCGGAATAATTTAACTGTAGCCCTAAAGATAAAACTTAAATATGCAAGGAGAAAATTGATGACTGCCACCACTGACAATAACTCCAATCAAGCTCTGGCTAGTTTGCGGGAAATACAAGAACTTGCCATCGCAATTACAGCCAAAAGCCTCAATCCCGCCATGCTAACGGTTGATTTCCTCAAATATTCGGGAATAGTTCCCCCCGACTGGGAATTAAATGGCCAGCCGGTACTCAATCCTAATTACGCTCAAGTTAATTTTCAAAATGGTATCAGCATCGTCGCCCAACCCCGGAAAATTACCTTTGTGGAGATAATTAACTCTCCCGATAGCCTGAACCTGAAACTGCCAGAAATTGTTGCTTTATATCTAGATAAACTCCCTTTAGCCGAATATCAAGCCCTGGGTATCGCGCCGAAAAGTATTGTTCCTTTCCCTAGTAGTCCCGATGCCGCTAAAAAATATATCACCGAAACTCTTCTCGCCCCCGGTCCCTGGCACAATTTCGGTAAGGCCCCCCTACAAGCCAGCATCAATCTAATTTATCAGTTAGAAACCTCTCAGCTATCCCTGGCGATTAACGAGGCAAAATTGCAATTACCCGATGGCAAAACCCTAGCGGCACTATTATTTGCCGGTAACTTTAACTATAATCTGGCCGAGGGTAGCGATCGATTAAATCTGCTCAAACAATATCTGGGACAATGGCAAAAAGACCTAGAGATTTTCCGAGAATTAGTCACTCAACGCTTTCTAGAAAGACAAGTCCAGGTTTTCCCCTCTAATATCAATCTGCCCCTAGGACCCCAAGGTGGACTGTAATCAGTAGTCAGTCAATACTTACCGATAACCTAAAACACATCCACCCCCCCAAACCCTTGTATTTTTGCATTAGCGGCTTCTCCACAGCTGCGCGGGGTGGGGAATAATTTCCCCGGGTTAGCTAAACCTTTGGGATTAAAACAGTCCCGCACATAGCCCATAGTTTCTAAGTCAATCTCGTTGAACATGGCGGGCATATAACAATTTTTATCGATGCCGATACCATGTTCGCCCGATAAACTGCCGCCAACCCGCACACAAAGTTTGAGAATTTCACCGCCTAATTCTTCCACTTCTTCCCAGGCCCCCTCTACCTTGTTATTGTAGAGAATCAACGGGTGTAAATTGCCATCCCCAGCGTGGAAAACATTGGCGATTTTATAACCGTATTTTTCACTTAAAGCCTTAATTTCCTGAAGAACATACACCAATTGAGTGCGGGGAATCACCCCATCTTGCACAAAATAATTAGGGCTAATTTTCCCCGCCGCCGCAAAAGCCGCTTTTCTGCCCTTCCAGAGTTTAAAGCGGGTTTCGGCATCATTAGCCGTGGTGATATTTCTCGCCCCATTTTGACGGCAAATCTCGGCAACCCGATGTTTATTCCTGGCTACTTCTACCCCTAAACCATCCAATTCCACTAATAAAACTGACTCGGCATCCCGGGGATAACAGCCGGTGGCCACCACATCCTCCACGGCGTTGATACTGAGATTATCCATAATCTCCATCCCCGCCGGAATCATTCCCGATTTAATAATATCCGCCACCGCTTGGCCCGCCGCCTCGATACTGGTAAAATCGGCCAGTAAAACACAGATAGACTCGGGAGTTTTCAGGATTCTTAGGGTGATTTCCGTGGCGATGCCTAAAGTTCCCTCGGAACCCACAAATAAACCGGTTAAGTCGTAGCCCGGTTGTTCTGGTACTGCCCCCCCCACATCGCTAATTGAACCATCGGGAAGGACGATTTTTAAGCCCATAACGTGATTGGTAGTCACACCGTATTTTAAACAGTGAACCCCGCCGGAATTTTCCGCCACATTACCGCCGATCGAGCAGATAATTTGACTAGAGGGATCCGGTGCGTAATAAAATCCCGCCCCGCTTACCGCTTGCGTCACCCAATTATTAATCACCCCGGGCTGTACCACCACCCTTTGATTATCTAAATCAACCCTGAGAATCTGATTCATCCGCGCCGTGACGATGAGAATCCCCTCTTCTAAGGGTAACGCCCCTCCCGATAAGCCCGTTCCTGCACCCCTCGCTACCCAGGCAATCTCGTTATCGTGACAGAGTTTCACCACCGCCGCAATTTCTGCGGTGCTGCGAGGCAGTACCACAAGAGCGGGTCTTTGTCTGTATCCTGTGATACCATCGCACTCGTAGGTTAATAATTCGTCTTTGCGACGGATGACTCCATCTTTACCGAGGATCGCTTCTAGCTGTTTGATCAGATTGGGGGAGATTTTCGGGGGATTTTTGAGTAACATAGGTTTCAGGGCGGCGGAGTCGCCATAAAATCGCTCTATAGGTTAAAATATCGTAAAAAAGCCAGAAATGAAGCTTTAAAAGCTGCTCTCTCCTATTTTAGCACTACAACCCCTTCCTCTGTAGATAGAAACCTGCAAGGGTCTGAATTATAGAGAAAATTGCCGATAAATTTCCCAGTGCTTGCCGTTATGAATTAGGAGGGTAATTTCATCGATTATCACCTCAAAAAATAGCTCTTGATCAGCATATTTTGACCAAGCTTTCCAGAAATTATCTTTAGTTAAATCTCGGAAGCCAACGGTTAAATGGGGCGAAAAAGCTCGGCTTTTTGAGGCATTATCGCTGATATTCAAGGAAGATTCTAGCTGCTGTAAAAGCCGTTTTTGTAGGGTTAATAATTCTGGGGTTTTCTGGACATTAATATAAATGACTCGCGGTTTAAAGGCGGCAAAATTCTGGAGAATTAGGGGAATAGGAGCGTGCAAGCCAGCAAATTCCTCTAAACATCTTTCTAAATCCGGTAATTGTCCTAAATTCCACCGGAAAGGGGGTTGGAGAGTGACGTGGGGAGGCGATTTCAGGGCGGCGCGACTATTGTAAATTTCTGCAAACTCTAACTTGATTTTTGTGGCAATTTCCTGTACTTCTGGCGGCGGCAAAAGTGCGATAAAAAATAGAGATCCCTGGGGTTGATTCATGGAAGCAAGCAAAGCTACAGAAATAAAGCTGTCACCTCGATTCTAGCAGTCTTCCACAACTCTAGCTAATTGTATATCTCTGTTATATTGCACCCTCGACGGCCAAGATTAATCGGTATAATTATATGATTGTTAATCAGTCCTAGCCTCCTGAGAATTTATGCCCTGGTTTGTCAAGATAGAAAAAGGCATTGTTGATAAAACTACCTTCGATCGCTATGTCAGCGCCCATAAGGACTATGTGCGTGATTTAATTAGCCAAGGACGAGCAGCAAAAACTGGTTATTGGGCAGAAAGGGGCGGCGGAATGTTATTATTTAAGGCCGATTCTCTTGAGGAAGCTCAAGCAATTATAGTTCGCGATCCTTTAATCGAGAATGGTTGTGTGGAATACGAACTCCATGAATGGCGAATTGTCGTCGAGTAATCTAGCTTTTCAGGGAACAGTGAACAGTAATCAGTAATCAGTGAAAAGACGGCAATGTTAAGCTGTTGATTATCTAAATATTACTCCCTAATACTGCCTAGTAGTGGGGAGATGGGGGTGGGGAGTGGGGAGTGCCGGAGATGAGAGTGGGGAGATGGGGAGCTTTTTGGCTGTGGACTGAAAACTCGCATCTGAGTTACTGATTACTGATCACTGATGACTGATAAGCTATACTGGGGGAATTGTGCTAACAGCACGGTTGCTGCTGCCGTTCGTTAAATTGTCTCTAGTGAAATTGAGGAATTAACTTTGTCTAAACAAGATCTGATTGAAATGGAAGGAACCGTCACCGAATCTTTGCCTAACGCCATGTTTAGGGTGGATTTAGATAACGGTTTCAACGTCTTAGCCCATATATCTGGCAAAATCCGCCGTAATTATATCAAAATCCTCCCTGGCGATCGAGTCAAAGTGGAACTGACCCCCTACGACCTAACCAAAGGCAGAATTACCTATCGCCTGAAAAATCAAAAAAAATAGCGATAAATAGGGGCAGAGAAGCCAAAAAGTCTAATAAGCGTCCAAATTTATTTTAAAAAAATAGGTGACACGGGTAAAAGAAATCTGATATAATAATAAGCTTGCAGTGTTGCCAGAATAGTTAGGCATGAAAGTTAGAGCGTCTGTCAAAAAAATGTGCGAAAAGTGCCGCGTCATCCGTCGGCGCGGTCGAGTCATGGTAATTTGTTCTAACCCCAAACACAAGCAGAGACAAGGTTAAACCACCAAAGTCACTGTCTTGGGGCAGAGAATCGTTACCGTTAATTGTAGTCGTTTTTGGAAAAAAATCGTTCATAGGGAGAAAGAAAAAGCGTGGCAAGGATAGCTGGTGTAGACCTACCTCGCGATAAGCGTGTGGAAATCGCCCTGACCTACCTCTACGGAGTGGGTCTATCGCGTTCCCAAGAAGTCTTATCTGCGACGGGTGTTAACCCTGACACTCGGGTCAAGGATCTCAGCGATGAAGACGTGGCGGCGCTACGGACTTATATCGAGACAAATTATCAAATCGAGGGGGATTTGAGACGCTGGGAGGCGATGAACATCAAACGCCTCGCCGATATCGGCACCTATCGAGGTCGTCGGCATCGGCTAGGATTACCCGTGCGCGGGCAACGGACGCGAACCAATGCGCGGACCCGTCGCGGTCGTCGGGTGACAGTGGCAGGGAAGAAAAAAGCCCCCTCCAAGAAATAATTTTTTATTCATTGCGATATCCCCCAATCAAGAAAAACTATGGCGCGACCAACCAAAAAAACCGGACCGAAAAAACAGAAGAAAAATATTCCTACCGGAGTCGCTCACATTCAATCGACCTTCAACAATACCATTGTCACGATCGCCGATACCAAAGGCGATGTGATCTCTTGGGCATCGGCGGGATCGAGTGGTTTTAAAGGAGCCAAAAAAGGAACCCCCTTCGCCGCCCAAACCGCCGCCGATAACGCCGCCCGCCGAGCAATCGAACAGGGAATGCGTCAACTAGAGGTGATGGTGAGCGGCCCCGGGGCAGGACGGGAAACCGCAATCCGGGCCCTGCAAGGAGCAGGATTAGAAATCACCCTGATCCGGGACGTGACCCCCATCCCCCACAATGGTTGTCGTCCTCCCAAACGCCGGAGAGTGTAAACAGTGAACAGCTTTTTCAGGTGACAGGGATCTTGAGGCCAGCAGCCGTTAGCTTTGAGCGCATCAGCAGGAGAATCCGGTCGTCAAAGACCATCTGATCAAAAAACTGAACGCTGAACGTTAAATGCTGAACGCTAGAGAAAACTGATAACTGATAACTGATAACTGATAACTGAACAAGGGAGGTCAATCGGTGGCGCAATTTCAAATCGAGTGTGTAGAAGCAAAAACTTACAAGAATCAGAGTCAGTACAGTAAGTTTGTACTAGAGCCTCTAGAAAGGGGCCAGGGTACGACCGTAGGTAATGCCCTGAGACGGATTCTCATTTCCAATCTGGAAGGGGCGGCCGTGACGGCCCTGCGGATCGCGGGAGTCAATCACGAATTTGCCACCGTCCAGGGAGTACGCGAGGACGTGATGGAACTCATGCTCAACATGAAAGAAATCATCCTGAAAAGCTACACCAATCAAACCCAGATCGGGCGTTTAGTGGCAACTGGGCCGGCGACAGTAGTGGCGGCACAATTCGATTTACCCTCAGAAATCGAGATAGTTGATCGCAATCAGTACGTCGCCACCCTAGCCGAAGGAGCCAAGCTAGAGATGGAATTTCGCGTGGAAAAAGGCAAAGGCTATCGGGCGATTGATCGCAGTAAAGAGGAGGCCACTTCGCTAGACTTTCTGCAAATCGACTCTATCTTTATGCCCGTAACCAAAGTCAACTACAGCGTCGAAGATATCCGTTCCGAAAGCGGTCAAGCTAGAGATCGTCTGCTCTTAGAAATTTGGACAAACGGGAGCATTAACCCCAAAGAAGCCCTTTCCCAAGCGGCCGATATGCTAGTTAATCTCTTTAACCCGCTCAAGGATCTCAACGCCCTCGAATCCTCCGGTAACTTTGACGACCAAGAGATCAACCAAGAAAACCAAATTCCGATCGAGGAACTACAATTATCCGTGCGCGCCTACAATTGCCTGAAGCGAGCGCAGATCAACACCGTAGCCGACCTCCTCGATTACAGCCAAGAAGATCTCTTAGAAATCAAAAACTTTGGGCAGAAATCGGCTGAAGAAGTCATTGAAGCCCTACAAAAACGGTTAGGCATCACCCTACCCCAAGAAAAAAGCAAGTAAACCCAATTCCAGGAAAATACCATGAGACATCGGTGTAAAGTGCCTCAATTGGGTCTGCCGGCTGACCAAAGAAAGGCACTGCTGCGCAGCTTGGCCACCCAGCTAATTCGCCACGGTCAGATCACCACCACCCTAGCGAAAGCGAAAGCGGTGCGAGCAGAGGTAGACCACATTATCACCCTAGCTAAAGACGGTTCCCTGAGCGCCCGTCGCCAAGCTATGGGCTACATCTACGATAAACAACTGGTTCACGCCCTCTTTGAAGGCGCACAAGCCCGTTATGGCAGTCGTAACGGCGGTTATACCCGGGTCGTGCGTACCCTGCGCCGTCGCGGGGATAATGCCCCCATGGCGATTATCGAACTGATGTAACGATGACAGCTTGCCCCCAGTCGCGGATCGCCCTAGTTATCCAGTATGTGGGAACTAATTTCCACGGCTGGCAACGGCAACCCCATCACAGGAGCGTGCAGGAAGAAATCGAGAAGGCTCTGGCCGATATTCTCGGTCATGCCGTCACTCTGCACGGGGCAGGACGTACCGATAGCGGTGTTCACGCCGCCGCCCAAGTTGCCCATTTCGAGCAGCAGAGTCCGATCCCACCCTCCCATTGGTCCAAGGTTCTCAATGCTCGGCTAGATGACGATATCGTCATTCGGGCCTCAGCCCGGGTTCCCGATCGCTGGCACGCCCGTTTCTCGGCCCTCTGGCGACGTTATCGTTACACCCTCTATACCGACCCCATCCCCAATCTCTTTGTTAGCCCCTTTAGTTGGCACTACTACCATCGTCCCCTCGATGCCGATTTGATGGCCAGGGCTTTACGGCCCCTATTGGGCAAGCACCATCTGGCCGCCTTTCACCGTGCTAACTCTAGTCGCGACCATTCCTGGGTAGAAGTACAGGGGGTGGAATGCTACCGTCAAGGGCCGTTTGTACAGATGGAAATCCAAGCCAATGGCTTTTTGTACGGGATGGTGCGCCTATTGGTGGGAATGTTGGTGGAGGTGGGAACTGGTGAGCGATCGCTAGAAAACTTTACCGACATCTGGGTCAATCAGCGCCGAGAATTGGTCAAATACGCCGCACCAGCTAAAGGACTATGTTTACTGCGGGTGGGTTACGCCGATTTTCCCTTTGCCGATAGCGTCTGGTGCGAGACTCAGCCTCTTTATTATTTCCGAGCAGAGGGGATAGGGGAATAGGGAGATAGGGAAATAGGGAAATAGGGGAATTCCAACTAAAACCCTAAAACTCTAACCCCCCAACACCCAGGTGGGCAATAAAAAAAATTAATTTTTGTAAACCAAGGCAAACTCACCATGAACAAAACACCTCTACCAAATTTAGAGACTCTAGAGCAGAAATGGTACGTCATCGATGCGGCCGATCAGCGTCTAGGTCGTCTGGCCACCGAAATCGCAATGATTCTACGGGGCAAAAATAAAGCCACCTTCACCCCCCATCTGGATACGGGGGATTTTGTCATTGTTATTAACGCCGAAAAAGTGACGGTGACGGGCAAAAAACGTCAACAGAAAGTTTATCGCCGCGACTCCGGCAGACCGGGTGGTATGAAGGTAGAAAGCTTCGATAAACTGCAAAAACGCATTCCCGAACGGATTATCGAACACGCTGTTAAGGGAATGCTCCCGAAAAATAGCTTAGGTCGGAAATTGTTCACGAAACTGAAAGTTTATGCCGGTGCGGAACATCCCCATCAGGCACAACAACCGGAAGTTTTAGCGATTAATACGATTCCCGCAGGAGGAAATTAAGTCAATGCAAGCCACGGACAGTAAAAATAAGGTAGTTTATTGGGGAACGGGACGACGCAAATCGGCGGTCGCTTCCGTGCGTCTGGTGCCGGGGACGGGGGCAATTACCGTTAACGGTCGCGATGGGGAAACCCATTTTAACCGCATTCCCACCTATATCCAGACGATTAAGGCTCCTCTGGAGACTTTGGGACTAGAAAACGAGTATGATATCATTGTTAAGGCCGAGGGCGGTGGTTTGACCGGTCAGGCGGATGCGGTGAAATTAGGTGTCGCTAGAGCTTTATGTCAATTGGCCCCGGAAAATCGTCCTCCCCTTAAGAGTGAAGGTTATCTGACTCGGGATCCCCGGGCGAAGGAACGGAAAAAATACGGTCTTCACAAAGCGCGCAAAGCGCCTCAATACTCGAAACGTTAGGTTAATAGAGAGGTTTATTATGCCGAAAAAAATTCATCCTACTTGGTATCCGGAAGCCAAGGTGATCTGTAATGGTGAACTGGTGATGACGGTGGGTTCGACAAAACCAGAAATTCATGTGGAGGTTTGGTCGGGTAATCATCCTTTTTATACGGGAACTCAGAAGATGATCGATACCGAGGGTCGGGTCGATCGCTTCTTGCGTAAGTACAAAATGGGTGATAAGTCAAGTAAAAAGGCCGAGCAGAAATAATTCTTTACTTTTGCCTTTTTGACCTGGTGGGGAGATTTTCCCGCCGGGTTTTTTGCTATCTTTAGGCTAGTACAGTCATTATAGAATCCATTTGGTATCTTAGGATACAGGCTCTCTTAGGTTTGGTGGGTAAAATGTATTTTAAGATACAGTATTGCTGGCGAGGGAGTGGAGGGAACCACAGAGACACAGAGGGCACAAAGATCGATCGATCATAGAGTAAGTTAAACTTATCACACAGAACCTAGAAGAGCCGGATACAGCTAATTGTCGTAGTAGAAGTCGAAGAAAACAGAGATGAATTTTGGTAGTGGAGTGTTCTAAAGTGCGCTCAAAATTTTTGACTAAAGATTTGCATCGTTCCATCCAAGAATTACTTCTTTCAATCACCCATCGAGTTTTTACAGGTACGAATCCTGATAAACCCTTCTCCGCTTTTTCGGTTTTTGACGGTTTTGGAGACAGTTCAAACTGAATTTTAGTCATTATCTCTGGATAGACCTTAACCAACTCTTTCTCTATTTTGTCAGGATGATAACCATTATCTAGAAGAATAGTCGTCTTAGACAGTTCCGACGGTTTTAACTTGAAATAGTCAATACCTAGAGTTAACAACTCAATCAATCCCTGGTCATCAGATAGGTTGGCGGGAGTACAATGAGCGAAAAAGGGAAAACCAAGACTATCCGTCCCTAGATGACGTTTAATTCCATTGGTGCACTTGTAGAAACAAAATCCTTTCGTCTCAACACTCGCATTACAGGTATTTTTGACGGCTTGAGAATCAATCATAATTAGATTCGTCCACAAGTTTTTTTTCTTGTTGTCGTAATCTGCGATGTAATTCTTCCATTATTTTTTGGATGATTCCCTGACTTCTCCACTGTTTATAATGCCAGAACACGGTGGAGTAGGGAGGGAAATCTTTCGTGAGGTCCCGCCAATTACCGCCATTTTTGAGTTGATAGAAAATCCCATCTAAAATCTGTCGTTTTGTCCATTTCGGGGGGCCAGTCAATTTCTTCTTTGGCAATAGCGGTTCTACGATAGACCACTCTTCATTCGTCATACTACTTGAGTACATTTTGGCTTACTCCAAAGTATCGATTTTCGGGGACGACTAGACGGTGGCGCATTCACTGACGGGGTTCAGACCAAAGTATTGCCGTTAAACAGGCTACAGACTCTCTTCCCTGAAACCTATAGTGGACAAGGTTTTCGCTTCACCTTTTCAGCCTAGCATCTACATTATAAAAGATACCAAATGGGTTCTATAAAACCGTTGTTCCCGCTAATCCTCTCGTACAGATGAAGATTACTGTTAAAACCATCGGTTCTCTCCTGCGCGGTAACGCTTTAGCTCCTTAAAATCAATTGATAACCAGAAAACCCAATCTCCCCATGGCGGTGGTTGGGTTTTCTTTTGGGTTGTTTCATCTCCTATCTTCTCTAATTTAAAAAAAAATAAGGTATGTTATACTAAATCCGTTGATTATAGGCTACATATTAGGATATGACTAAAAATTCCTTCTTCAATGAGCAAAAAGAACAGTCCTTGATCAAAGCTAGGATTGTTGAGAAATATTTCTGGGCTTGGGCAAAAGTTATAATTTCAAAAGTTAAGGGATCGTCTTCAGTCCAGAAAATCGCTTATGTTGACCTTTTTGCTGGTGCAGGACGATATAAAGATGGCTCAAAATCAACCCCAGTAAAAGTTCTAGAAACTGCCATCGCAGATCCAGATATGCGAAATATGCTGGTGTCGATCTTTAACGATGCCGATGTCGAAAAAGTTAATTCTCTTCAACAAGCTATAGATTCAATTCCGGGCATAGAAAATTTAAAATACCGCCCTCAAATATCAAAATATGAGGTTGGAGAGGACATAGTTAAAACCTTCCAAAGCATGAAATTAGTTCCCACTTTATTTTTTGTTGATCCTTGGGGTTACAAGGGACTATCTCTTCAACTTGTTAATTCGGTCGTCAAAGATTGGGGTTGTGATTGCATCTTCTTCTTCAATTACAATCGCATCAACATGGGTTTAAATAATGATGCAGTCAAAGAACACATAAATGCGCTATTCGGACAAGTAGGAGCAGATCAACTCCGCAAACGATTGAAAACATTTACACTTACTCCACAAGAGCGTGAGTTAACCGTTGTAGAATATATCTGTGAAGCCTTGAAAGAAATGGGGGGTAAATATGTTCTTCCATTTCGTTTCAGACATGAAATGGGAAATCGTACTAGCCATCACCTAATTTTTGTAAGCAAGCATCCTAAAGGCTATGAAATTATGAAAGAGATAATGGCTAAAGAGAGTTCTGAACAGACGCAGGGCGTACCATCTTTTGAGTATAATCCTGCAACTCTTCAACAACCATTACTCTTTGAGCTAACCAGTCCTCTTGATCAACTGGAATCTATGTTGTTGGACAATTTTTCAGGTAAAACTATGACGATGGCAGAGATTTACGACCAGCATCATCCGGGAAAACCGTACATTAAAAAGAATTACAAAACTGCCCTTAGCAATCTTGAATCTCAAGGAAAAATCACAGTACATTCACCCGAGGACAAAAAACGGCGAAAAGGAACGTTTGCGGATGATTTAAAGGTTACATTTCCAGTTAAGCAATAAGCTCTAATTTTTCTGAACGCCTCGCTGATTTAAGTGGGACACTTCCCCATGTTTGGATATGCTGATTCCAGGCATTAGGCATCTCGTCCCAGATTTTATCATCAAGTAATCTACCCCCTGCTTTCGGTGTCCTTCCCCCAACTTGTTTGAAAAAAAATGCTACCCCTGAATTTTGACATTGATCGCGGATATCCCTTGCCCAGTCAAGTTTCATCTGGCGATGTTTTTGCCCGGATTCTCCGCCGACAATAACCCAATCAATGCCAGTTAAATTAAGTTCTAGGGGTCCTAAAAGTGGCTCACATGAAATGAAACGCACTGAAACAGGCACTGTCCGAAGATATTCAATCCGATCTATGTGGTTTTGGTTCTCGACAGATACACCTAGCCAAATGTTTTCTGGAAAATCTAATTTAGACGCTAAATCACCTAAACGGCTTTGTCGCTTTGTTAGAATCTGATATATATGCCAAGGTGTTGAATGAATAACTGAGAAAACTTGTCTGATAAAGTCGAGAGGCACATCATCATGAAAAAGGTCACTCATTGAGTTGACAAAAACTCGACTGGGAGTGCGCCAACGTAAGGGTTCTTCCAATCTTTCTGGATGCAAAGTTAAGCTGAATCCATTGGGAAAGTTTTTGGGAAAACGCTGTGTAATAGCTTCGGCATAACAATGCAGACAGCCAGTGCTAATTTTATCGCACCCGGTTGTTGGATTCCACGTTTTATCAGTCCACTCAATACCAGTGTTTATACTAGACATATTTTAACTCCACAATCTATATCTATGACAGACGCTACCTGCCGATAATTAGCAATTTACTTGTACTATATCATTGTTTGACAAGTACAATTGTCGCCGCACTCACTTTCTACATTACGCAATCGTCAATGAGTTGCGGTGTACACAAAATATTACATCGTTTAACGAAAACAACAGGCGCTTACAGCCGGTGCTATGAAATCTAAGCGATGATCGCCTCACCTCAAATCTAGAGAACTAAGGCTCTTTTAGTACCATAATTCCGGAATCAGGTCATAATAACCAGCTTGGGTCGGTGGGTAAATACCCGCTTCGATTTTTTGGATAATAGTCGGCCAAGCTTGCCTAAAAGCGGCAGAGCGCTCGTTGGGGTGCAGAGTCCAACCCTTGGCATTGGTGAGAGTGGCGCGATAATAGTTGCTTTGTTCTAGGGAGCGAGAAACCATAATTTCCCAAGAGTCGAGTTTTCCTTTGCCGGTCAAAATATTGCCCCAAGCTTTTAAACCATCGGGTAAGTGATCGAGAAAGGTATTTTTATAAGAGCGCCAGAGGGGGGTCATCGGTAAAAGGCGATCATAGCGACGACAATTAAGTAGATAGGCACGACTGCCAAAAAATTTAAATTGATAGAATCCGTCGGGATTTTTCGTGCAAGGATGGGGAGAATAAATCGTACCATCGGGCCGCGGTGGACCGGACAAAGGACGCACAAACATCATTTCTGGATGGGTTTCCATTAACTCGATCCCTTCGCGGATCCAACTGTAATCCGGTTCTTGGTAGAGCATCATGTCACTGTCATAATGGACCATATAATCACTGCGACAGGACTCGATTTTGAAGATTGAGCCAAAAATCGGATAACCTTTGTAGTTATGGGTGGAACGGAGGGGACTGCCGAAATGCTTTTGATAGATACGCTGACGATAGCTGGGATCGTAGTTAAAATCCACTAGGCGATCGATTATGCCATCTTTAACTAATTTTTCGCCACAGGCTCTTAATTCCTCCATTGTACCCAGTCCGGGGCGATTAACCTTTTCCCCGCTTAAAGGGGCCGTATCAATAGCGAGTACCTTTTCCTGGAAGGGAAACTGACTCATTTTGACTAGATGAGGGATAGTATTCATCATAAACCAGACATCGGTTCGCGCCGTAAAAAACCAGAGCGAACAACTTGGCAATCCCATTTTGTATAAACCTCACTTTTGTTTGGGTCTTAAATGGGATACATTATAGGGGAATCTTAGCGACAAGTTGACACAATTCTTTATTAACCTATGACTATAGCCATCGATCGCCTACCCCAATCTTGGCAGGATTTAACCCATCGTTTAACTTATAAGTATTTTCAGATCCGCATTGATACACCCAAGGACCCCTATAAAATCCTCTTTCGTCCCCAACCCTATCAGGTTTTATTTATCCTTAGCCATATGCGATCGGGTTCGTCTTTATTGACCCATATCCTCAATTCTAATCCCGAAATTATCGGTTTTGGCGAAACTCATCTGGTTTATGAGAGTGAACAGGATTTTAAAACTTTAATGTTTAAACTCTACTGGCGTTTGAAAGATTTAAACATGAATCATAA
Source organism: Microcystis sp. M083S1 (assembly GCF_020246405.1). NCBI lineage: Bacteria > Bacillati > Cyanobacteriota > Cyanophyceae > Chroococcales > Microcystaceae > Microcystis > Microcystis sp. M083S1. Next base: position 8,826 of record NZ_JADBTB010000081.1, on the reverse strand, counting down.
ATATATTTTAGATAAAGTTCTTCACGATCAGAAGTTTTTAGATCATAGTTTTTTACAATCTGATCCAGTTAAAACCATATTTTTACTACGAGAACCGCGGCGCACTTTAGCTAGTATTTTAGATATTAAACCCCATCAAAATGAGCAGCACGCCCTGGGTTATTATACTGGTCGTTTAGCCACCTTAGAAAGTTATGCTCGATTAATTAACAGCAAAGAAAAGAGTTTATTTATCACCCACGATCAAGTATTAAACCAAAGTCAATTGGTCTTTAATAGTTTACAGAGTCATCTCGATACTAAAACGGGATTTTCTGAAGAATATCGAGTTTTAAACACTACTGGCAGCCGTGGTATAGGAGATTCTTCCGAGAATATCAAAGCGGGTAAAATTATCAAACAAGCCAGAAAATTAGATATAGAAATTTCCGACGATGTTTTAACCCAAGCCCAAAAAGCCTACGAGCGATGCTACGAAACCCTCAGCCATTATTGTCATTGTATCTAAGCTGAATTGGGGATTAGCAATAGCCTTGATTCTCTCCTCCGAGTCCTAAGAAAATCCCCCTAACTCAACTCTAAGTTAATCATTTAAAAGGTCTGATTAGCCTTCAATATTAGCAATTGTAAAGCCCATCTGACACTCGTAGAGATTGGGCTGTTGGCTGCCCCCTTTACCCAAGGAGTGACCACAGCCTAGTTTACCCTCTCGCCACCGGGGTTGCCCCTGCTGGTTGGCTAAAAGACAGCCCTGACACACAGAACCCGTATCGAGAATGTGTTCGTCGGTTAAAATCACTAACATGACGTTCACCCCCATTGATCTCCGATCATTCTTGTCTCCATTGTAAGAGGTTTTTTCTAAGATGTAGTGCCGCGCTATACAGTCCGCTACTTTTTGGCTTTTTTTTGCCTGGAATCTTCTTATACAAGGTATTTACCGATCAATTATGAATGGTCAGAAGATGAGGCCGCTCTTCTAGGTTCTGTGTGAGGATGTTATAATATTAATACAGAATAGGAGGTGGGTTATGTGGATAAATTTTGATCAACTCCTCGATTTACCAAATGTAACAGTGGTCAATTATCAAAAAATTGATGAGACAATTTAATCTGTTTGCTTGCTTTAATTGATAACAAAAAGTAACAGAGGAAAACCAGAAGAACCGATATTAAGGCTCAAACAATTTAACAACAACCATGAAAACCCTGACGCGTATTACCTTTAATCTGGAAGTCATGGGAGATAAACCCTGTATTCGTGATTAGCGAGTCACCGTGAGAACCTAACTAAAAAACTTTATGAACCCACCAGAATTAGCCATTGCTACCGTTGGTTTAACCAAACAATTTGACCGCCATGGGGCTGTTAATCAAGTGGATTTACAGATTGAAGCGGGGGAAGTTTACGGGTTAATCGGTCCAAATGGAGCGGGAAAAACCACTTTAATTAGGATGTTAGCGGCAGCAGAAGAACCGACAACCGGAGAAATATATCTGCACGGAGAACGTCTTTTAAGAGATGAGAGTAATCCCCGTCTCAAAAGAAATTTAGGTTATCTACCCGATAATTTTCCCCTCTACGATGACTTAAATGTCTGGAATTATCTTGATTATTTTGCCCGTCTTTATCATATCCCGCGCTCCCAACGTCATCGCCGCATTTATGAAGTTCTAGAACTGGTACAATTAACCAATAAAAGCCATAATTTGATCGCTACTTTGTCCCGGGGAATGAAACAACGTTTAAGTTTAGCCCGAACGATTATCCATGAACCTTTAATTTTACTTCTCGATGAACCAGTTTCTGGATTAGACCCGATCGCTCGCCTACAATTTCGTGAGATTATTAAAGTCTTACAATCGGCCGGTATGACTATTTTAATTTCCTCCCATGTCCTTAGTGATTTAGCGGAACTTTGTAGTTCTGTGGGCATCATGGAATTAGGTTATCTAGTGGAAAGTACCTCTTTAGAGGAATTAAATCAACGTCTAGCTGGTCAATACTTGCAGATCACGACTCTAGGCAATTTAGAAGCCTTAGAAACCGCTCTTAAACAATGTGTTTTTGTGGAAAGTTGGCAAAGAATTATTAATACTAATACTCTCAGGGTTAGATTTACGGGAACCCTAGAAGATAGTGCCGAATTGTTGAAATCTTTAGTCGTTTCCGGCCTGACCTTAAGCGAGTTTTATACTTGCCGCGAAGATTTAGAAACTATTTTCCTAAAACTGGGACATCGACAGGCATCCTAAGGGGAAATAATAATTTTCAATCTAGGATAGTAACTTTTCGACTAATTTAATTTGCTCCTGACTAAAACCAGCTTCCTTCAGATGTGCCAGAAACCATTTTTGGCGATAACGACCGTCTAAATCCCTAGCCTTTTTGTAGGTATCCCGCGCTTTTTTACTATCACCTTGGTCTAAATAAATCATTGCCAAAGCCACAAGAGGATGGGGATTATTTGGCTCTAATTTAACTGCTTTTTTAGCGTTAGTAATAGCTGAATTAAAATCTTTTAAGCGATGATAGGCGAGGGATAAATTATAGTAGGCGATTTCATTATCGGGTTTTAAATTAGCGGCTTTAGTATGAGTGACTACGGCTTTTTCAAGATGACCCGCCACTAGATAAACAATACCCAAAGCATTATAAGCAGCCACATGATCGGGAGCAATTTTAATCGTTTCTTCGAGGGTTGTTTGTGCCGCTAAAGGTTGTTTAGCTAGGTGTTGTGTCCATCCTAAAATTACTCTCCCGTCTAGATGATTGGGGTTTAACTGTACCGATTTTTTTAAAGCTTCAATACTTTTGATAAAATCTCCCTGTTGACGATACTGTAATCCCAATTGACGATAACGATTAGCAGCTTTAATGTCCGATGCGGAAATAATCGGACTGGGAGAAGGAGAAACGATTATCTTAGCCGTCGGTTCTTTTTTAGGGGGAGAGGGAGGACTACAGCCCCAAAAAACCGGGGAACTAAACATGATCAAAATAGTCAGGAGTCGATAACTATTCATGGGACAATTAATACCAGTCCAATTGTTAAGGGTGTCATCAAATTATGAATTATTCCCCTGAATCCGTGCAACGGCTGCTCGATTCCAATGATTATGGCGATCGCTTATCGGGAGTTAATCAACTGCGTTATTTAGCCCCAGAAATCGCCTTCGAGATGTTACAGCCTTTAATTAACGATAGTAACGCTAGGGTGCGTTATTCGGCGGTAAGTCAGCTAGATATCCTCGGTCGTCAGAATCTTGATCTGGCCTTAACTATTCTGCGCGATCGCTTGTTAAATGATCCCGAAGCAGACGTGAAAGCAGCCGCGGCCGATGCGATCGGGGGGTTAAAATTAACGGCAGCCTACGATGATCTGGTGGCCGTCTATCAACAATCCTCCGACTGGTTAATTCAATTTAGCATTGTGGCCGCTTTGGGCGAATTGGGGGAACCCCGGGGCTTTGAACTGCTCGAAATCGCCCTAAACTCCGATAATGAATTGGTAAAAACGGCCGCCGTTAGTGCTTTTGGGGAACTAGGCGACCCTCGCGCCGTCTCTTTACTTGTTCCCTTGGCTAATGATGATGACTGGCAACTGCGCTATCGTCTCGCTCAAGCTTTAGGCCGCTTAGGGGGGGAAGATGCGATCGCTGTTTTGACCCAGTTAACCAGCGATAAAAGCGCCCAAGTTGCCCAAGAGGCCCGCAATAATCTCGTTCAAGGGTGATGCAGAATGGTTGATTTTTGTCAATAGCATTTACAATAAATTTTAATTAAGAATCGTTAACAAAGATGAAACAATTTACCCGTTTAATCTTGCTCGTCGGTCTTCTCGCGGGGGGCTGTTTCTCCCCCTCGATTGCGATCGCTGATAATCCGGCGGGGGCAATCGTGAGCAGGAATTCACAGGTTAACGAACTACTGCGTCAAGCGCGGCAATTGGTCAGAAATGGCAATTATGGGGAAGCTATAGCCGTTTACGAGCAGGCTGCCGCCCTTGATGGCAATAATGCCAAAATTTTCTCCGGGATCGGCTTTTTACAAACGCGGCAAGGGGATTATAACGCCGCCGCCCAAGCATACCAAAAAGCTTTAAGTCTCGATCCGAGTAATCCCGACTTTTTCCATGCTCTCGGTTATAGTTTGGCTAATATCGGCGATTATGACAATGCCGCCACCGCTTACTATTACGCTATCCAAATAGAACCGAAAAACGTCCAACACTACCTCGGTTTAGGGGTGGTATTATTACGGCAAAAAAACTATGCAAAAGCGGGCGAAGTTTACCAATGGGTTTTAGCTCTCGACCCCAATAATCAGCAAGCCCACGAAATCATGGGCAAAGCCTTGATCGAACAGAATAAAAGCACCGAAGCCCTCGATTTTCTCCAAAAATCCCTGCAAAGATTCCCTAACAATAGTGAATTAAGATTGCAACTGGCCAGCCTTTTGCTCAAACAGGGCGATTTAAATGGCGGAACCCAGATTTTAAAAGAAATAGAACGACAAAGTGCAGGAAATTTTTTAATTCAGCTAAAAATAGGTATTTTACTCGAAAAACAAGAGCGTTTTGACGAGGCTCTCCCCTTTTATCGTCGGGCTGTTTTCCTGCAACCCCAATCTTTGGAAGCACAAGCGGGAATCGGTCGCATCCATCTGGCCAGAAAAGATTATCTTGCAGCAATTATCGCCTATCAAGATTTGGCCGAAATCGCCCCCAATAACGCCGATGTCTATCTTAATCTCGGTCGGGCCTACGCGGGCCGGGGACGAAAAAGAGAAGCGGAGGAAGCTTTTAAGCAAGCGCGAGCGGTTTATGTGCTGAAAAATAATCAATCCGGCCTGGAGGAAGTGGATGCCCTGCTGAAGAAGTTGCTTGAGTAAAACCAGATCAGTGATCAGTGATCAGATTTGAGTTTTCAGATTTGAGTTTTCAGTTCACTGATGACTGTTTAGCGATCAAGGAGTAATTTAGATAGTCAATAGTTTATTCCCAATCGATTGGCAGCCATTGATTATCTAAAACCTGTTCGAGATTAAAAATTATCTGACTAGGTAAACCGCCGGGGGATAAACCCATTTTTTTCCGGACGGCCTCTAAAGCTGTATGGTAGGATGGCTCAAAAATCTCCCGAAGATAGGGCTTTAAACTAGGGCTATCCTCCAGTAAATCTTGAATTTCTGCCCGAAAATTATTGATTTCTCCATTCCAATGATTGCCATTCCGGTCTCTTTCCGATTGCCAGTAAGTTAATTTGAGTAAATGTTCTAGGAGACGAGTTAAAAGACTTTTGAGCGCGTGTCTTTCACTTCTCCCCATCGATTCAATCTCCTCAATTAAGTTGTCTAAATCCACCTCGGCAAACCGGCCTTTTTTTAATTGTTCTGCCGTGGTTTTTAGCCAGAGATAAAAATCTTCTTCGTATAATGTTAGGGTCGCTGTTTCTGTCGATCTAGTCATGACGGAACTGCCACAGGTGAAAACTAATCGGGATTCTATATTAATTAAACCGAAAAAAAAGAGAGCTTGCGCTCTCCTTCTGGGTTATTTGCTAATTTTACTAACTAGCGACAATATATTCCTTGACATTAGCCCGGCGACGGCGTAAATGAGCCAGGGCCTGGTGTTCTAATTGTCGCACTCGTTCCCGACTGATGTTCATTCTCTGACCAATTTTGGCTAGGGATAACTCCTTGCCATCGGTTAAACCGAAACGGAGAGTAATCACTTCCCGTTGTTGGGGGGTTAATTCGGCCAGGAGATTGGCTAAGTCTTGCCGTAATAACTCTTGGGTGATGAAGGTATCGGGAGAAACTCCGCTATCTTCTAATAATTCCGACAATTCCGTATCTTGGTTATCGCCGACGCGCACATCAAGGGAGATGGGTTGACGGGCCATACTGAGATATTCGCGGATTTGAGCGGGTTCTAGCTCTAATTCCAGGCCAATCTCGGCAGGAGTGGCACTTCTCCCCAGTTTTTGGGCGAGTTCGCGCTGGGTTCTTTTGATTTTATTCAGTTTTTCGGTGATATGGATGGGTAAACGAATGGTGCGGGCCTGTTGAGCGATCGCACGGGTAATCGCTTGCCGAATCCACCAGTAGGCATAGGTAGAAAATTTATAACCTTTGGTGGGATCAAATTTCTCTACACCTCTTTCTAATCCCAGACTACCCTCTTGAATTAGATCTAGGAATTCCATGTTCCGCTTTTGATATTTTTTGGCGATCGCAACCACCAAGCGGAGGTTAGCTTCAATCATTTTCCGTTTAGCTCGATCGCCGGTTTTCAAGGCGCGATCCAGTTCATTTTCGCTTAAATTCACCGAATCCGCCCACTCCAAGCGATCTGGTTCCCGTCCTAATTGCTTCGATAGTGCTTCTTTCGCTTCTAACAGGCTCATCATCCGTTGGACTTGTTTGCCGTAAATAATTTCTTGTTCGTGAGTTAGGAGGGGAACTCGCCCAATTTCGTGCAGATAGGTACGCACCATATCGGCATTGAGGGTGGGCTGTGATTGAGTTTGGTTGGTTTTTGCGGTGGGCATTGGTTTGGTGGTGACTCCTTGACACAGAAAAAGTCTGTTACTATTCCGACTCGCGGGTGAGTCTGGCTTATCTGAAGTCGGTATGAGTTTGATCGGAATTTCTTTGATTGTATCCTGCGCTTTTAGACGCGGGCAATCCCCTAAAGGTTCAAAGTTAATTCATTCTTTGGTATGATGTTAAGTTTATGCTTTTTTCTCAACATCCAGAACAAAAGTATTATAGTGTAGGACTATCAACTACAATCGCTTGTTTTTGGGTCGCTTTTTCCTGAATCCTCGGTAGTGCCTCTGATACTGTTAGGTAAGATTACAAAACAAAAAGGTGATTTTCCCGATTAGCTGTAAACAATCTGGCCGACTTTCGACCTTTTCGCCCTCAGCTTTGAGAGCAAAGCAGAACCAAGCTGAAAACTGACAGCCGAGAACCGACTTCTATATATATAATGACCGATCAACACCAGCAAAGGGAGATGTAATCATTGCGGATTTCCGAACTATTTTCTGTAGTATTTGCTACAAAATGCCAAATTAGCCGCGATTGAGAATCGGGAAAAATTGTTATAAAAATTAGGATTGCTAGGGGGGTAATAACTATCATAGAGACAGCAGGGCGGAGATCGGGATAAATTATCGTTGAAACCAAGCTCGATCGCACTCTCCACAATACCGTTCTGTGGAACTCCTGAACAATGAGGACTTACTATGACTAAAACCGTCGTTATCGATCCCGTCACCCGGATCGAAGGCCATGCCAAGATCTCGATTTTCCTTGACGATGGGGGGGAAGTGGATGACGTGCGTTTTCATGTGGTCGAGTATCGCGGTTTCGAGAAATTCTGCGAGGGACGGCCGATGTGGGAGATGGCGGGAATTACTGCCCGAATTTGCGGGATTTGCCCCGTTAGTCACCTACTTTGTGCCGCCAAAACCGGTGATAAAATTCTAGCGGTGCAAATCCCCCCCGCGGGGGAAAAACTGCGGCGCTTGATGAATTTGGGACAGTTAACCCAATCCCATGCTTTAAGCTTTTTCCATCTTAGCAGTCCCGATTTTCTGCTTGGTTGGGAAAGTGATCCCGCCAAACGGAATATTTTCGGTTTAATCGCGGCCGATCCCGACCTAGCGCGAGCGGGTATCCGTTTACGTCAATTTGGACAGAAAGTTATCGAACTTTTGGGGGCGAAAAAAATTCACCCCGCTTGGTCTGTCCCGGGAGGTGTGCGTTCTCCCCTGAGCGAAGAAGGGCGACAATGGATTAAAGAACGACTGCCGGAGTCTAAAGCGACTCTTTACACGGCTTTAAACCTGTTTAAAGGACTTCTAGACAATTTAACCACAGAAATCGCCGCTTTTGGTAATTTCCCTTCCCTGTTTATGGGATTGGTCGGTAAACGGGACGAGTGGGAACACTACGGCGGTCATATTCGTTTTACCGATAGTCAAGGCAATATTGTGGCCGATAACCTGAGCGAAGACAATTATCGCGATTATATCGGCGAATCAGTGGAAAAATGGTCTTATTTAAAGTTTCCCTACTATAAACCCCTCGGTTATCCCAACGGTATCTATCGGGTTGGTCCGTTGGCACGGTTAAATGTTTGTTCCCATTTTGGCACGGAGGGAGCGGATATCGAGTTACGCGAATATCGCCATCGGGTCGGTGGTGTAGCGACGTCTTCTTTTTACTATCATTATGCCCGTTTAGTGGAGATTTTAGGCTGTTTAGAGCGTATCGAACTTTTAATCGACGATCCCGATATAGTTTCTCAACGCTGCCGGGCCGAAGCGGGAATTAATAATCTGCAAGGGGTGGGAGTTAGTGAAGCGCCCCGGGGTACTTTATTCCATGATTATAAAGTGGATGAAAATGGTTTAATTGAAACGGTGAATTTAATTATTGCCACGGGTAATAATAATTTGGCCATGAATCAAACGGTGAAACAAATCGCCCAACATTATATCCATGGTGGCGAAATTCCCGAAGCGATGTTAAACCGGGTGGAAGCGGGTATTCGTTGCTATGATCCCTGTTTAAGTTGTTCCACTCACGCGATGGGACAAATGCCGCTACAGCTAGAGTTAGTTAATGCAGCCGGTGAGGTGATTAATACTCGACAAAGGGGTTAATTAGGGTTTGCTGAATAAATCTAAAAATCTTGTTGGATAAGGTTTTTAGACTTTTTTTCTCTCAAAAATTGCCGACCATTGGAGTGATTGGGGGGAAAATTCAGGTACTTTTTCCCTGAAAATTAGGTAGTTGACCACCTG
>NZ_JADBTB010000080.1:0-10665 GCF_020246405.1 Microcystis sp. M083S1 | reverse complement strand
GTCGATAGGCGGGGGGATCCCCCCTTAATCCCCCCTTGATAAGGGGGGTGTCGATAGGCGGGGGGATCCCCCCTTAATCCCCCCTTGATAAGGGGGGTGTCGATAGGCGGGGGGATCCCCCCTTAATCCCCCCTTAATAAGGGGGGTAGCTGACAATTTTTAACACCTATCTAACACACCTAAAATTGTTAATTAACGCATGGTGACGAATTCCTCGGCAGCACTGGGATGAATGCCGACAGTGGCATCAAAATCGGCTTTTGTCGCCCCCATTTTTACGGCAATGGCTACTCCTTGAATAATTTCGGCGGCGTGATCTCCCACCATGTGCGCCCCGAGAATTTTACCACTTTCCTGATGAACAACTAATTTCATCAAAGTTTTGTCCTCTCGGCCTGGTAAAACATTGTAACCAGGGCGGAATTTAGACCGATAAACTTTAATTCCCGTGTCACCATATAGGTTTTTTGCTTGCAATTCTGTTAATCCCACCGTCGCCGCTTCAGGAGTAGAAAATACGGCCGAAGGAACATTTTCATAACTCATTAACCGGGGTTTATTACCAAAGACTGTATCGGCAAAAGCTCGCCCCTCATTAATCGCCACGGGGGTTAAATTAATTTTATCGGTACAATCGCCCACGGCATAGATATTATCTTCACTGGTTTGGCTATACTCGTTGACGACAATTGCCCGATTTTTTACCTCGACATTGACATTCTCTAAGCCCAATTTTTCCAGCTTAGGAATTCTTCCAGTAGCGGCTAATCCTAGGGCATCAACAAAGAGCATTTCTGAGGTTTCTTTCCCCTGAATATGTACTTTTAAACCCTCGGCAGTTTTCTCGATCGAAGTGGGGAAAGTTTCGGGCATAATTTTAATTCCCTGACGGATCATTTCCCCTTGAATCTCATCGCGGATATCCTCATCAAACCCTCTTAAAATCTTGTCTTTACGGATTAACTGCACCACTTCTGTCCCTAATCCGTGCATAATACCGGCAAATTCTACCCCAATATATCCCGCCCCTAAAACTATAATTCTTTTTGGTTGTTCCGGCAGTTGAAACATGGCATCAGAAACTACCGTATGTTCGATCCCCGGAATATCAGGTTTAACGGGATGTCCCCCCACGGCAATTAAAATTTTATCGGCAGTAATTTTCTGATCTCCCACCTCTAGGGTATGGGTATCAAGAAACTTGGCATAATTAGGAAAAATCGTCACTTGAGAATTATCCAGCATCTTTTGATAAATGCCATTTAAACGAATAGTTTCCTGATTAACGGCGCTAATTAATTTTTGCCAATTTAACTGACTCTCTACTGGACTCCACCCGTAACCTTCCGCATCCTTAAATAGTTGCGGAAAACGACTAGAATAAACCATTAATTTTTTGGGAATACAACCGCGATTAACACAGGTTCCTCCTAAACGATCGTATTCTGCCAATCCCACTTTTGCCCCGTATTCGGCCGCCCGTCTAGCGGTGGCAATACCCCCAGAACCACCACCAATCACGAATAGATCAAAATCATAACTCATAAAAATATCCTCGCGAATAAATAGAAATTTGACGGAATCAAAAAACTTTCAGGGCAAAAAGGGGAACGAATATCTCGGATCAATCCCTAACTGAATCTATCGAGTAACTAGCACAATATAGTCACTAATGCTGCTAAATTAGAGTCAATTTATTTACTAAGTAGCTGGTTATAATTAAATTAAAAATGGATTTTAGGTTCGATCCCCCCTGCCCCCCTTGATAAGGGGGGTGCCGATAGGCGGGGGGATCCCCCTTAATAAGGGGGGCATCTGATAATTTTTAACGCCTACCTACTGCCAAGATTTAATTCTATGCTAACACGCTGCTCAAAATTATCTTTTCTCTTGGGGACCTGTTCCCTATTTCTCTGGGTAAACCATCCCCTCACCCTCGCAACCCCCATCAGTCAAGACAATTCCCCCCCTTCCCAGTTTATCTGTCCCGCAGACTTAGCCACCGAGATTGATCGCATTTTGGCCCGACCCGATTATCAAGGCGCTTATTGGGGAATTTTCGTAAAATCCCTTAATTCTCAGGAAAATCTCTATAGTCTCCACGAAAATAACTTTTTTACTCCCGCTTCTACTGCGAAATTATTAACCACTGCCGCCGCTTTTAGCAAATTTAACCGCGATTATCGTCTGAAAACTCCCATTTTAGCCCAAGGCAACCCCCCCGATGTAGAGACTTTAACCTTAGTCGGGAGGGGAGATGCAACCATAACCACAGAAAAGCTAGAAAAATTAGCAGAAAAGTTAAAAGCAAGGGGAATTAACTCAATTTCTCGCTTAATTGTCGTTGCTAGTCCTTTTGTCGTCTCCGATAGTCAAAAAACCTGGGAATGGGAAGATGTCTTTTTTGACTATGCTGTACCCGCTTCTAGCTTGGTTTTAAACGAAAATTCCGTCACTTTAAAGCTTTTACCGCGACAATTGGGGCAAAGCTTAGATTTACAATGGTCTGATCCCATTGCCGCTAAACAATGGCTAATTGAGAATCAAACCAGCACCGCAGGGCAAGGAAGCCCGAATACTCTGGCAATTAAGGGCAATTTAGCCAATAATCGCCTAATTATCACTGGTTCTCTGGCTATTGATAGTCAAGATGATTTTAATTTAGCTATTCCCCAACCCTCGGAATATTTCCTGGCTCGCTGGCGTAATATCCTTGAAAAAGCGGGAATTACCGTTAAAAACGCAGAAATTAGTTCACAGATTCTCGGCCATGAGATCACCAATTTAGAATCAGAACCTCTAGCATATTTGGTGGAAAAAGTCAATAAAAATAGCGATAATTTACTAGCGGAAACCCTACTACAAATGCTCGGCGGTGTCTCGGGATTACAAGAAACTTTAACAAAACTGGGAATTAACAGCGATAGTTATAAAATCGGCGATGGTTCGGGGCTATCACGACAAAACCTGATTAAACCTAAGACTTTAGGGCAAATTTTACAACTAATGGCAGAAAACCCTGATTATCGTCGTTCTTTAGCCATTGGCGGCATTGATGGCACTTTAACCAATAGATTTCGCCAGACTCCCCTAGAAGGACGATTACAGGCAAAAACCGGGACTTTAACCGGAGTTGTCGCCCTCGCCGGTTATCTAGAAACCGCCGACAATCAACCCCTAATCTTTAGCATAACCGTCAATAACAGCGATCAACCCGCCACTACTCTCAGAAACGGCATCGATGAGGTGATTTTGCTCCTAGGACAGTTAAAACGCTGTTAATCTTTAGGAGATAGGGAGATAGGGAGATAGGGATTTAGGGAAATTTCAGCTAAATTCCCCACTCCCCAATTCATAATTCATAATTCATAATTCCCACTTCCCCAACCCGCAACTAATTCGATCGACCGACCAATTTAATCACAGAAGCTTGTATACTTTTGTAAAAATTGCTTCTAGCTGACCTGTAGATTAATCGAGGGAGTTATTGATATATGTATATAGTTCAGGTTGCCTCTGAGTGCGCCCCGGTGATTAAAGCTGGGGGATTGGGGGATGTGGTATATGGATTGAGTCGAGAATTGGAAATTCGCGGTCATTGCGTGGAGCTAATCCTACCCATGTATGATTGTATGCGCTACGACCAAATTTGGGGCTTACACGAGGCTTATCGCGATCTGTGGGTGCCTTGGTACGATGGGGCAATTCACTGTAACGTTTTTTGTGGTTGGGTACACGGGCGCTTGTGTTTCTTTATTCAACCCAATTCGGGGGATAATTTCTTTAATCGCGGCACTTACTACGGCTGTAAAGACGATAATATGCGTTTTGCCTTCTTCTCTAAAGCCGCTTTAGAATTTTTGCTCAGAAGTAATAAACGTCCCGATATAATTCATTGTCACGACTGGCAAACCGGTTTAATTCCGCCCTTACTGTTTGAAATTTATAAATATCATGGTATGGGCAATCAGCGCGTTCTTTACACCATCCATAACTTTAAACACCAAGGATTTGGAGGTGCAGAAATTCTCTGGGCAACAGGATTAAATAACGATTCTTACTACTTTAGCTATGCCCGACTGCGCGACAACTTCAATCCTTTTGTGATTAATTTTATGAAAGGTGGCATCGTTTTTGCCAACTATTTCAATACCGTCTCGCCCCACCATGCTTGGGAAGCACACCACACTGATGTTAGTTACGGTTTAGGTCATACAATTCACCAGCATCAACACAAATTTACTGGTATTCTCAACGGTTTAGATTACAATATCTGGAACCCGGAAGTAGATAAATTTATTGCTGCACCCTACGGTGTTGATAGCTTCTCCGAGAAGGCACGCAATAAGAAGGCACTGCGAGAAAGACTCTGGTTAAGAGATGAGGCAGAAAAGCCCTTAATTTGTTATGTCGGTCGTTTAGATGACCAAAAAGGCGTACATTTAGTTCACCATGCTATGTATTATGCCTTAGCTCGCGGGGCGCAATTTGTCCTCTTAGGTTCCGCCACCGAATCGTTAATTAATAACTGGTTCTGGCATGAGAAAAATCACCTAAATAATAACCCTGATGTCCATATTGAATTGGGCTTTAATGAGGAATTATCTCACCTGATTTATGCGGGGGCCGATATGATTGTGGTTCCCAGTAATTTTGAACCCTGCGGACTGACACAAGTAATCAGCTTAAAATACGGAACCGTTCCCATCGTCCGGGGAGTTGGTGGTTTAGTTAATACGGTTTTTGATCGCGATTATGATACCTATCACAAACCAGAAGAACGCAATGGTTTTGTCTTTTTTGATCCCGATAATAATGCCCTCGAATCAGCCATGTCCCGGGCATTGGAATTGTGGTACACTCAGCCGGAAGAATTCCAAAAATTAGCGATTCAAGGTATGGAATGCGATTACTCTTGGAATGGTCCCGGGGAAGAATACGTTGCCCTCTATGAAATGATTCGCCACAAATAAACTGCATCTTGTCCCTAGCAATTCCCTGGCAATTATCAACAGAAATTCGAGGAATAGATTTGTTGAAATTACTGGGGAATTGCTTTAGTTCTGACCGATTCCTAACCCCACCAACAAACTTTTTTAATAAACCCTACTTAGTAGAGCAGAAATGTTAACTTTGCTTGGTATTCTTGGGTGAGGGTATGACTAACCCCCAAAATCTGAAATATGGCTAACATGGCTTTTCTTGCCCCATCCTGACGATATTTTCTACTTTCTCCCACCACGCTGATCAGTTTATCTAAAGCGGCGGCATAATCTTCTTTTAAGGCGGAATTAATCCCAGTAAAAAATATCGAATCGAGGGGATTATTTTCTAGTTTTAACTGTTGAAATTCTAGGAGAGTTTTCCAACCTTTGATCGGGGGATTTTCTTCTTTAATAGCACTAATTAATCGGTAGGCATCTGACCATTTTTCTAGACGCATGAGAAATTTTACCGCCATAATAATTAATCGCGGTTCGTCGGGATATTTGGGAAAAAGACGATCAAATAATTGTTTAGCTGCGGGCAAATTATCGAGGGCGATCGCTTCTTTGATTTCTGCTAATCCTGTTTCTAATTCCGATTGTAAATCGAGACGGGAAAATAAGTCTCTAATTTGTTCTTCTGGCAAAGCACCGACAAAACAGGGTAACACTTCTCCCTTGCTGACAATTCGCACATCTGGAACTCCTTCTACATCGTATTGTTCGGCTAATTCGGGACTTTTATCTATATCTATTTTTGCCAGGATAAAATTATATTCACTTGCCAGTTTTTCCAGCATCGGTTTTACCAATTTACAGGGTCCACACCACAGGGCATAAAAGTCTAAAATCACTGTATTTAGATAGGACTTCTCGATCACTTCACTGTCAAAATTTGTCCCATCTACATCGATAGAATATCCCATCTATTTCTCCTCTAATAAATTATTTTTCAGCTAGTTTTGTCTCACTTATCTCTTTTACCCAAAGGGCTAATCCTCCCCCTCGTCCCCGGGCTGCTATCATTGTTTCTGTGATCAGAAAATAGGCAAAAAATGCCTGTTTTTTGATACTTTCCTGATAAAAATTCGCTTCACTTACCTGGCCATTTCTAATAAAACCAGAATAGAGAGAGCGATTAAATAGGGTTAGGTTGAGCCTGGTGAAATCAAAGGCGAGAAGACGGGTTTTAGGAAAAAACTTAACCGGACCGCTTACGGATAGTTTTACTGCCCCTAAAACTATCTGATTGCTGACGCTTCCAGAGATAAATTCTCCCGGTTCTAAACTCTCATTTCTTTGGTAAGAGATGGTAATTTTTAACCAGGATGGTAGATAGCGACCCTTACCCAAAACAATCCCCGCTCTCTTTTTCGCTTTTTGAGTTCCCGTGATAAAGTATAATCGCCAAGTACCGACTAAAGCCTCAAAAGTAAGATTTTCTTTAGTTTTTTTATTGTTTTTTTCTTTGCTTAAGAGAAATTCCAGCAATTGAGAGACAGGGGGGCGATTATTGTCCTCAAGTATTAGGGGTGAGTCGAGATTTATAACCATGATTTGAGACAGTGCCAAGATATTTTAACTGAAGCTACCGAACTCGAAAAAGCGAGCGATAAACTGGTTGACCCTTATTATAAGTGGACTTTTCCCTCTCCGTCGGTACGGGGAAAATATTTTCCGCTAACCAGGGGGTTTGATGTTGCCGAACAAAATGGGGATGTGCTTGAAATCTCTCGGTCATTTCCAGGGCGATCGATTCCACATCCGACTGTAAAAAAACCCAGCCCCCAGCTACCATATACTTAGCCAAAGCTATTACTAATTCTGGCTGCACAACCCGACGCTTACTGTGACGCTGTTTAAACCAAGGATCGGGAAATTGAATCGACACCCAAAATAACTTATCTGCGGGCAAAGATTGCAGTAAAATTTCTGGGGCAACATTCATATTGCCAAAAACAAAAGCGAGATTACTTAATCCTAACCTTTCCCGTTCCTGATTGGCTTCAATTACCAAAGGTTGACGAATTTCAATCCCCAAAAAATTAATTTCTGGCTCTACTTGGGCCATTTGTAACAAAAATTTACCCCGCGCACAACCAATGTCAAGATGGAGAGGTTGCGTCATATCCTGATAAACTTGATTCCAATCGGGGGGAGCGATCGGATGGCGATATTTATGACTTAAGGGATTGACGTGCTGACGAACGCGAACTTTAGCCAAAGATATTTTCTCCTCTATTTCTCCTCGATCGATCTAGTTTACCGATATTTAGCCCAATTGAATGCGATGAATTTCCGTTTCGCCATTCTCAGCGATCCTCATATCGCTTTACCCACAACCATTTTAAACCATTCTAATCGCTTTCATCTGGTGGAAGTGAGTATTCCCGCTTTAAAAATTGTTTTAGACCATCTCATCACCCTTAACCTCGATTTTCTGCTGATTGCTGGCGATTTAACCCAAGATGGTGAACCAGAAAATCATCGTTGGTTAGCCGATTGTTTAGCCACTTTACCCTTCCCCGTCTATGTGGTGCCGGGTAATCATGATGTTTTGAGTTTAACCGCAACAGAAAACCAGATCGGTTTAGGAGATTTTCCCTTTTATTATCAACAATTTGGTTACAGCGATCCAGAACAAATATACTACCAAAAAGAAATTTTACCCGGAGTGCAATTAATCGGTCTTAATTCTAATCAATTCGATGATCAAGGTAAACAAATTGGCAGTTTAGATGCAGAACAATTGCATTGGTTAAAACAGATTTTACCAGCGCTAAAAAACGATCTGGTTATGGTGATGATCCATCATAACGTTATCGAGCATTTACCCGGACAAAGCAATCATGAATTAGGTAAACGCTATATGTTGGCTAATGCGGTAGAACTGCTCGATATACTAGAGGAAAACGGCGTAAAATTGTTGATTACTGGCCATCTCCATGTGCAGGATCTGGCTTTTGCCAGAGGTATCTATGAAATTACCACCGGTTCTCTCGTCAGTTATCCCCATCCCTACCGGGTGCTAGAATATTCCGAAAACACGGTTGAATTAGCCATAGAATCCTTTCATCTGCAAAATATACCCGGATGGGAGAATTTACCCGCTATTTCTCGGCAATGGTTAGGCGATCGCTCTTATCCTTTTATGATGCGTTTGTTAACCTGCCATCCCCTCAATCTTCCCATGAGTCTAGCGGAGGAATTAGCCCCGAAATTACGAAATTTTTGGGCAGATGTGGCCAAAGGTGACACAATCTTCGATTTTAGCGATTTTCCGCCCCTAGCACGCCGTTATTTTTACACTTTCAGTGCCATCGATCCCCTCGGTAATCCTCATTTTATCGACAATCAAGCTGTAATTAGGGTTTGCTGAAAAAGCTTTTCCTAGGGGCAGGGTGTGGGGTGTGGGGTGTGGGGTGTGGGGTTTTACCGATTTTCAGGTGGTCAATTACCTAATTTTCAGGGAAAAAGTCCAGGAATTTTCCCCCTAATCACTCCAAAGGTCGGCACTTTTTGAGGGAAAACAAGTCTAAAAGTCTTATACAACAAGGTTTTTAGATTTATTCAGCAAGCCGTAATTAGTTTCAAGCATCAGTTCAGTTATCGGCGATCAAACTTGCTGGTAGAGTTCAGAGAATAGCTGCAACAAATAATTAACTATAGCTTATAGTTATGGTACGCGGCCGCTATCTTGGCAGAAAATGTCAAAAAAAATCAATGGAAGCAATTAAAAAGGAATTGAAAAAAATCGGTTCTCTTGCCCTGTTTTTTTTCTTGGCTTTCGGTTATATTCTTCTGATCATGAAATTATTTCTGGAAGAGTATTCGATTACTACCTACGTTTTGGGTAAAGCGATCTTAGGGGCGATCATTGCCGCAAAAACCGTGGTCATTCTCGACGTGGCCCTGAAGCTAGAATGGTTAGAAAATCGCCCCCGTTACCTTAGCGTTCTGTATCGAACCTTTGTTTATACCCTAGCAGCACTGATTCTCGGCTCGATCGAGGGTTTTCTGGAAGCTTATCGGGGAACGCGGGTAATTTCGCAGGCAATGGCCAAATTTTGGCAAAGGGAAAGTTTCTCTCAAATCCTTGCGGTTACTCTCTGTCTAGCAGTGGTTTTTTGTCTCCACAATCTCTGGCAAGAAATCGATCGCTATTGGGGTAAAGGCACATTGAGAAAATTTTTTCTCGGTCGCTCCTAGAGTAGAGCAGTTATCTTAATGGTGAAGTTTTCCTTTTGGGGAGTCGGGAGATAGGATTTAGAGAGATGGGGATTTAGGGAAATTTCAGCTAAATTCCCCACTACCCCCACACCCCACGAAAAACTTTTTCAGCAAACCCCACTTAAGAAGTATGTACGATCGCCCTATCTTTCCAGGGCAACCGCTGCTAGGATAAAATACGGGTGAAAAATTGCTAATCCAAGGAGTACAGACGTGATTGAACCTTTAGTGCTAGGGATTGTCCTAGGCTTAATTCCCATTACCCTAGCGGGTTTGTTCGTTGCCGCCTACTTACAGTACAAACGGGGCAATCAATTCGGCTTAGACTAAATCTATCACGCCAATCCCCCGAATTGAGACAATCTCCCGTCAAGCTAGGCACTAGACGGGAGATTTTTCAATAGGACAAATTTGCCGCTTAACAGATTGTGGCTGCCGGCGTTGCCATCCCTGCAAAACTCATCTGTCTTATGGGGAGAGCGCTCGCCTGAAACCAAAGGCTAGACGGCTGTTAAACTAGGAAAACGAATGACGGTTTCCGTATATTCGGGAACCCATCCGGCGGTACTGGTGAAGTAACGTACTGCTTTAACTCGTTTACTGGCAGTGAGGTGAAACCAGTGTTCGCTATGGGCGGGAACATTGATATATTCTTGAGGTTGAATAGTTAATTCCCCCTGAGAACCATCGGGAAAGACAAAGCCAAAAACCCCCTCCCCATCAATGATATAACGCACCTCATCGTCAGCGTGGGTGTGACAGCGCTCGAATTTGGCCAGTAAAGTGTCGAGATTGGGAATTTCAGGGTGTAAAACGATTAAATCTCTAGCTTGATAACCCGCTTCTTGCTTTAGTTGCTCAAAATAACCGTCTAAGCTGGTTAAAACTATTTCTTTTTCTTCGTCAGTGAGAGAAGCTTGCTTAAGTAGCTGACAAGTGGCTTCGTTTTCGATCGGCCAATAGTTTAAAGTAACATTTAATTTGGCCAATTCCAGACTAATATCGGCTAACTGGGTATAGGTTGTCCCATTCTCTAAGCGTAGTATCGCCATTAGTGATCATCCTCAAGATTACTTTTTCTATTTTAAAGTTTTCCAGAGGCAAGCCGCTCGATTTTTTGCCCCTCGATCCCTTGCCAGTTCCTAGGATTTTCTGCTCAAAAATGCTATTATGGCCTATATATGGGGAATTAGCTCAGTTGGTAGAGCGCTGCGATCGCACCGCAGAGGTCAGGGATTCGAGTTCCCTATTCTCCATTTGCCAGAGATATTAACCGCTTTTTAAGGTTCAAGAAAGATTATGAACCGGCGTCAACTTCCCAAAAAGGTGTTACTTTTATTTCTGGGGAGAATAGCAGAGGATTACTGACAGAAAAGCTAAAAGACTTAACTTGTGGTGGTAATTTTCCTTGAAAAAATGCCATTAATTCCTGATCATTTCTTGGTAGGTG
>NZ_JADBTB010000008.1:0-10092 GCF_020246405.1 Microcystis sp. M083S1 | reverse complement strand
ATGCTTCGCCCCTACAGAACGCGGGCCGATGAAGACGCAAGGTTTTGAACGACGATTCTCTCAAAATCTTGCACCTGTTTCGGAAGAAAAGCCCCAAAACCCTTACTTTGCCTACATTTCACATTTATTCAGCAAACCCTATTTATTAATCGATCAAGACAGTTGTGCTACTGCATTGAGAGCATAACTTTTAGTAATAAAAGGAGAAGTCATGGCTGTTAAAAGTCCTCCGTAATCAAGATTAAAACTGACTTCGCTTCCTACTTTTAACCTCTTGTTATGACTATCAAGAACTAGATGATCGCTACTAGAACCTAATATTTTTATCTCCTGACTTGTTTGTAATCCAGAGATAAGAACATCCTGTCTTCCTAATGCAATAATAACTCGACGGTGAATGCCTTGATCGATAAAGCTGGGAACATTACCAAAAGCATCTCGACCAATTTCTCCAGAGGGTAGAGATGGTTTATCTTTAGATTCGATTACTTCAGCAATTAACCGAAAAGCATCGGTATATAAGCCAGGTATCACTTGTCGATTAACTGTTTCACAACCTAATAAAATTGATTCTCCTAAACGCAGATTATTAATCCGACCAACTTCGCTACTTTTTTGATACCATTGATAGTTAGCAGAATTGCCTCCTGAAATAATCGGTAATTTTATTAAAAATTCCTGCTCAATTGTATCTGTTAACACAGATAATTTGCTCATATTATGGCTATCAGGTTTAATACCTCCATAACAAGCCAAATTACAACCCAGTCCAACAATTTTGATAAAGGGAAAAGCGAGGGTTTTTTTGATGAACTTGACGAGATCTTTCGGCAGTACACCTTCGCGTAAATCCCCTAACTCCGTCATGATAATAATGCGGTGTATTTTTTGCTTTTCTTGAGCATAATAGGAAAGTTCCTGAATTGTTGCTAATTCGGTATTTAAGCTGATATCTGCAATGTTAACCACTGATTCTGCTTGACTCAAGGCAGTACGCAACAGAACAAAAGTTGTCACTATTCCTGCTTGTTTCATTTTGAGAATATTTTCGATTCGAGAGTCAGCGATAAAGTTGACTCCACCTTGAATCATCGCCAAGGCGATCGAGGGATCACCCAAAATCGCTTTGGAAACTCCCATGACAGAAAGTCCCTTGCTGCCGTATAATTGGCAGAGTAAACGAGCATTATGGCGTATTTTCGGGAGAGAAATCTCGATTCTTGGTAAAAGGTTTTTCATCAGCCTATTTGCTCCCAATTGCGGGAATTGCAGCTAAAATTTCTCCTTTGATTTTCCGGTTTAATTTCGGAAAGCGATCGCATAAAGCTTGGACTAATTTCTCACATCCGTGTAACAAAACATCAGTAGTCGGTAACTGAAAATCTCGCTCATATTTGGCAATAATACGCTCAGTGGCTGCTGCGGTGAGATTTTCGTGATTAATCGCAATAGCGATAACTTTAGTGGGAGAAATTGCCTCAATTAGTGAAATTTCTTCCTGTAATTTTGGCATGGCTAAATGAGGAAAATCACAGCGAAATTTTCGGGCTGGGGGATGTTGTAAAATAATCCCATCGGGCCTACTTCCTTTCAAAATTCCCACGGAACTCATAAAAGCAGGATGACTCAGAGAACTTTGTCCTTCCACTAAAATAATATCGGGTTTTTCTTGCTCAAAAGCTTGAACCACAGCATTTTCAATTTCACCGATGACAAATTGAGAAACCAAAGCATCGATCGAAACCCCATATCTTGCTCCCTGCATCAAGCTAGTTTGTCCAGTAGCGACTAAGACAGACTTAATACCCAAGCCTTGGAGAGTTTGATTAACTGCCACCGCAGTGGTCATTTTTCCGCAAGCACAATCGGTTCCTAAAAAGGCAATAACGGGTATATTTACTTGGGAAATTTGCCCAGTAAATACATGAAGATCAGCTAATTGTGGTGGTTTACGAATGTCTGTAATTTGCACACCATACTGACTAGCTTGCTCCCTAAATTCTAAATCTTCGGAGAAGAATTGATGCAAACCATTAATAATATCCATTCCTTCTGCCATTGCTTCTAAAATTAGCAGCCTTTCTAGGGGGGGAATAAACGCTTCTAAGGGTGCTTTGCCGTAGATATAACAATTGGGAACATCTCTAAGTTTTTCTAAGGCTGTTTGTAAATTGGCAAAAATGGGAATATGATTTTTTTTATCTCCTAATGCTTCTCCCGCATCTTTTCCTGTTAAGGAACTATCCAGCACACCAACAATTGTATATATTTCTGATTGTCTGATCAAGCCAGCTGCCGTTTTTCCGTCCACACGTCCAAACTGATTTTCACAGTAAATTAAAGCCGTTTTTTTCGTTGATACCACTTTCTTAATCTCCTGAATATTAGATAATTGAAATTTCACTCCTCACTCCCAGTAAGACTATTTATTCTTCTTCTTCTATAGCATAATTATCTGGATCGATAATATCGTCTAGTTCTTCTAAAATTTGCGAATCGGGATGAGCATCAGATTGACGTAATTTTAATCTTCCTGTCCGTTCTAACCAATGGAGAAGGGTTTCTTTGGAAGTTATCTGCATAACAGGAATTGCCTGATAGCGAGGTTCTTGACTAAGAGAAGGATTAAATTTCATACCTGTTGAATTTCCTTTGAGAAGTTATCTCTATTGGTTGTTCTATTGTTGATCACGAAGCAACCCACAAAAAACTGAAAAAAATTGTCAAGTTCAGCAAAGTAAAAAAGTTCAGCTGTCAGATTTACTATTTGGACAGATAGATAGAGTCGGTTCCAATATATGCTCCCGATACTTGGGATGCAGACTCTATGGTGTAAATTAAAGTTTTCCTGTCTCGCTCAACTTAAATGTCAATCCTACGGTTTTTATCTAGCTAACGGAAAAGGTGATTAATAACACCAAAGCAACCAATAAAACCGCCCCTAATCCTTGCAAAATATACCATTTTTGCTGTTCTAAAGATGGGTATTTTGATAGATAAATCTTGGGTTCGCTACCATAGTTATTGATGATTCCTTCATCATCTACTGTATAGCCCTCTGGGAGAGGTATATTAAGTGATTGATAGTTTTGCCCGTTTATATCTAGTTTAACCTCAGCAGGAATTAATTCACTTCCATCGCTTGGGGAATAGACTGTCGCACCTGTCTCTTGATTAGATTTAGTAGAGTAGTGCATGATTATCTCTCTTCAAAATCTGAGTATAACACAGAATAAGGCGAAATGGTTTTTCGGCTAATTTTTTCCTAGGGCTTTAATCAGCAAATTTGGCTAATGTCGGCAAATTAAAGCCAAAAATATGATTTTATAACTTGACAAAGCTAGATAAAAACATTTAGTCATCTCGCTATTTACTTTTTAGCATACCAGCGCCATAAAACTCGCGCTAAACGTTGGGGATCATGACTAACTTTGGCAGTAACTTCATCTTCTGCCATTACATTCGCTAAAACAATGCGATAACCCATTTTTCCCACCTCCTCGCGGTCTAAAAACACAGGATGACTATGCTCTTGGGCGTATAATTGCAGAGATTGGGGCGATGGTGCAGTTCTTTGGGCCAAAACCGTATCAAAGATGCGTTCCTCGCAGACTTTTTCGATCGCCCGAATATGATCAGCCACCGAATAATTATCCGTTTCCCCCGGCTGGGTCATAATATTACAAACATAGACGCGGGGGACTGTCACCTGTGCTAGGGCCTGACGAATGGCGGGAACCAACAAATTAGGGATAATACTGGTATAAAGACTACCCGGCCCGATGATAATATAATCTGCCTCCTTAATTGCCGCTAAAGCCGCCGGTAAAGCGACCGGATCGGCAGGATGACAGCCAATCTGACGAATTTGGCCCATAGCTTCGGTTATCTTCGATTCTCCCTCAATAATGCGCCCATCGGCTAACTTAGCCCAGAGACTAACATCGGTAAGGGTAGCAGGTAGAACTTTACCGCGAATGGCCAAAACTTTGGCACTAGCATCGATCGCCTGTTCCAGATCGCCGGTAATCTCGGTCATAGCGCTGATAAATAAATTACCAAAACTGTGGCCCGATAAACCATCCCCGGCATGAAAGCGATATTGAAACAATTCCGTTAATAACTTTTCCTCATCGGCTAAAGCGGCGATACAATTGCGAATATCCCCCGGGGGTAAAATGCCCATTTCCCGACGTAATCGGCCTGAAGAACCGCCATCATCAGCTACGGTGACAATAGCGGTGATATTGGAACTATACTGTTTTAAACCGCGTAAAAGCGTCGATAAACCCGTACCGCCACCGATGGCCACGATTTTCGGGCCGCGATGGAGACGACGATGGGTGCGTAGGAGATCAACTAATTCCTCCGATGCGTCCGGTTGTAGTGCTTCTGTAATCGTTTCGACGGTGCGACTCTGACCCCAGAATAACAAAAAGACACCCAGCAAAACCGCCAGCGGCCCGGAAACAGAATTAGGGACCAAACGGGCGATCGTTTCTAATGCTTGGGAAACAAACTCTAAAAAGCGATTAACTGGGGTTAATTTTACCCAAATAGCCAAACCGAAGGAGGTGAGAAAAACGCCGGTTAAACTAATTAAAAGCCAGCGTTTGACAAAAAGACCGGGAGAAAGCCATTTAAACCAACGATTAACTCGTTTAGGCGTTTTTCTGCCCACAGAAGCGGCTATTTTACCCTTCTGAGCGTTGAGTTCCCGTAGGGTCTGTTTAAATGGACTCATAGATGTGGCCTGGCAGCGAACGCATTGATTCTGGAGAGACTGTAGCCGAAAAAGGGGACAAACTCAAGCTTAATTAGGGTCTGCTGAAAAAGTTTTTTGTGGGGAGAGGGTGTGGGGTGTGGGGTGTAGGGTGTAGGGTTTTCCCGATTTTGAGGAGGTCAATTACCTAATTTTCAGGGAAAAAGTCCAGGGATTTTCCCCCCGATCACTCCCATATCTGGTACTTTTTGATTGCCAAAAAGTCTAAAAGTCTTACCCAACAAGGTTTTTAGATTTATTCAGCCAGCCTAACCTAACCTCCCACTTGAGAATAGGCCGCCTCGGAAATTGTGGGAATATCGGCGTATTTACCGATAACCGACTGTATAATGCTGTAAACACAGGCGGCAAATGCTCCCAAAAAGACGACGTTATAAAGAGTTTCTACCACTAAATTCGCCCCTAAACCCCTAGCGACGAAACCTAAGACCAATCCCAATAAATACACCAAAATATCGATTAAAATCGCCTGCATGGTGTTAAACCGGATAAAATGACTGATGCGGGGATTGCGTACCACGGCGAAAAAGAGGACAAGGAAGATAATTAAACTGCCAAAGCTTCCCAGAGAACTATAGAGAAAAGCTAAGGGATATAAGGCTATTGCTAAGGCCGCTCCTAAAAAAGGAATTTGCTGGAAGATAAAGATACCGAAGGCAAAAGCGGAATATAAGGGTAAAAGATATACTAAAGCTGCAAAAATGCGATCTTTTGTATCGGTTGAGCCGCGCCAAGTCATAATCTATTGTCTCCTGAGACTACTGCTAACTCTCTTCAAGATAACCCGGCAGCCCACCAGACTTCCCATAACCAAAGAAATTGATCGAGGCCGAACATTCTTGAACCTCGATCGAGTTATTCTCAAACAGAGACGGGGTGCTTGGTTTCCTGTAACAGAGCCAGATATTCCTCCTTAAAATACTTTAGGGTACTTAAAATCGGATTGGGAGCGCTTTGACCAAGACCACAAAGACTGGTTTCTTTAACCATTTGACAGAGATGTTCTAGGTTTTCGAGGTCGTGAATATCGGCCTTTCGAGCGATAATTTTGGCCAATAATTCAAACATTTGTACTGTTCCCGTGCGACAGGGGATACATTTACCACAGGACTCCTCGCGACAGAATTCCATATAGAATTTCGCCACTTCCACCATGCTGGTGGTATCATCCATAACCACCATCCCCCCGGATCCCATCATCGAACCGAGTTTGGCTAAGGATTCGTAATCTACGGGAGTATCGAGTAAATTAGCGGGAATACAACCCCCGGAGGGGCCGCCGGTTTGTACCGCTTTCACCTGACCATCGGGAATACCACCCCCCATCTCCTCGACAATTTCCCGGAGAGTAATACCCATCGGCACTTCAATCAGCCCATTATTGCGGATTTTTCCCGTTAAAGCGAAGATTTTTGTGCCTTTACTGCTGGCAGTACCGATATTAGCGTACCAAGCGGCTCCCTCGCGGATAATAGCGGCGATATTAGCGTAGGACTCCACGTTATTAATCAGGGTGGGACAACCATCGAGGCCCGATTGGGCCGGATAGGGGGGACGGGTGCGGGGAGTGCCGCGGCCGCCTTCGATGGAATGGATGAGAGCGGTTTCCTCTCCACAGACAAAAGCTCCCGCCCCGATGCGGATATCCACCTTAAAATCGAAAGTGGACTCGAAGACTTGGGAACCCATTAAACCGAATTTTTTGGCCTGATTAATCGCTTTTTGCAGACGATCGATCGCCAGAGGATATTCGGCCCTAACATAGATATAACCATGGTCGGCCCCCACGGCATAGGCAGCGATCGCCATTCCTTCCAGGACTAAATGGGGGTCACTTTCCAAAACACTACGGTCCATAAACGCCCCGGGGTCGCCCTCATCGGCATTACAGATAACGTATTTTTGTTTACCCGGTTGTTTAGCCACCGTTGCCCATTTTAAACCGGTGGGATAACCAGCGCCGCCCCGGCCGCGCAAACCGCTTTGGGTGATTTCCTCCACCACCTGGGCCGGAGTCATCTCATAGAGTGCCTTGTAGAGAGATTGATAGCCACCGACGGCGATATATTCCTCAATGCGATCGGGATCGATTTTACCGCTATTTTCCCGGACAATTTTGACTTGATGGGAGAAAAAGGGATGTTTTGAGTCCCCTAATTGCACCTCGGTTTTGCCGCCGTTTAAGGCTGCAATAATGCTGGCCGCACTTTCCGGGGTGACTTCTTCGTATAAGAGATCCTGGGGATCCACTTCCACCAACGGACCGCGACCACAAAAACCCATACAACCGACCCCCACCACTTCGACTGTATCCTCTAGGTCTGCTTCTTTGACGGCAGTGGCGAGGTTTTTTTCGATTTGGAGGGAGTTAGCAGCTTGGCAACCGGTGGAAGTGCAACAATGCACCCGGATGCTTTTTTGTCTAGCTTTTTCCTTCTCGGCCACTGCCAATAATTCTTGTAAGTCCATATTCTTCTCAATCCACTAGAGTGAAAAATTACTGGGAGAAACTCTGTAGTTTCGCCAAGACAGTTTCCGAATCTTGTTTAGGGGCCACGACTCCATCGAAGACCACGGCCGGCGCAATCCCACAGGCCCCGATACAACGGGCCGACACTAGGGAAATTTCTCCATCGGCGGTGGTTTCTCCCACTTTGACATCAAAGGCGTTTTCGATGTCTTCGAGGATTTTGCCGCTGCCTTTGACATAACAAGCAGTCCCCATACAGATGATACAGGTGTGTTTTCCCGCCGGTTTCAGGGAAAAGAGATGGTAGAAGGTTGCTACCCCATAGACGCGACTGAGGGGCAGTTTTAGCGCCCGGGCAACGTAGAGGAGAACATCTTCTTCTAGGAATCCAAAGGCTTCTTGAGCTTTGTGCAGGACTTCAATCAGGGCTGATTGATTATATCCTGCCCGCTTCATGGTGATGTCGAGGACTTTGAAGCGTTTATCGCCACTGGGATGCTCTTTTTTCTCCGTTTGACGAGGATTGGCAGTTTGCATAAATCTGAACCAAATAAATTTTAGGGGCGATGACGGGAAAGAGATGGAGAGTTATGGGTTTTCCTTGGTCATCTCCCTGCTTTTATTCTGACACTGGCTCCGGAGGGCGATCGATAACTTTATCTTTCCTTTAGTTATTGGGGGATATTCAGTTATCAGTGACCAGTAATCAGTTTCCCTAAGCTGTGGAAGATGAATTTAAGCCATTTTTCAAGAATCTGGACTGAGATATAAGGCAATGCTGCATTACTCTACTTTAATGCCAACGATAAGAAAGGCAATCGCACTCGATAAGATAAGAAGATGATACTTATTGAAGAATAAAGCTATCTCCTCCATCAAAATGAACCCAACAACCGCCAATTATGATGAACCATGAAAAGAGGCATTAAGCAAGTATTTTTAAGCGTTTTTATGCTTCTTTTTTCCTGAATTTTACCAATTAATTGATTGGACAAAAATTCCCGAATCCCTAGAAAAAGAACTCAAACGGATTACCGCTTCAGCTAAGACAAAAAAACGTTTTGCTGACAAACTCTGTTCAGAAACCAGTTAATGGAGTTACGGGGAATAGAACGTGGCAAGAAAATTGGCGAGGAAATTGGGGCTTTACAAACTGGTGGTAATTTTGTAATATCAGTTACCAGTTATCATTTATCAGTGACTATTTATCTGTTGCCAAAGCAGACTTGTCAGAATATAGTATGGAAAACAAGCATAATCTTGGCGAAACTATGTATCATCAACGACTAGCTAGACCTGAAGATGCAATAGCGATCGCTCCTCTTTGGCGAGATTTTGCTCAAAGGCGATCGGAAGTTGATCCCTCGATCAATCTGAAACCTGATTTTGACTATGAAGGATATGTGAGATATCAGCTTAAAAAACCTCTATCTTTCGGTTTTGTCTTGGAATATGAGCAGCAAATCGTCGGGTTTCTCTTTACTTATGTTTATGATGAGACCCCACCTCCCCAGATTTCTGCTTTGGAAATGTGGGAAAATCCTTTCATTCCCCGTCGTGTGGGTGCAGTTTTGGGGATGTATGTTAAAGAAAAGCACCGCAAACCAGACACGATTAATTTGTTGATTAAAGCGGCAATCGCTAAAGCGGAAGAACTAAAGGTTAGCGATATTGACCTATTAATCAGTATAGATCAGCAAGGGATTCAGGTATTATTAGAACGCTTGGGCTTTGTTAAAGCAGCGATTCAATATACAAAACATTTTAACATATCGGAGACGAATTTACCGAATTTACACCAGGCTCATTTAAGGCTAAGAGAAAAGGAAGTTATACCGACTGGAACAATTGTTTTAAGGGATATAAAAACTCAAGAAATTGTTAAGAATTCTCAAGGAAAGCCAATTTTTTTAGAGCCAGTTAGGGATGCAGCAGGAAAGGCTTTGACGAGTTCGACGGGTTTACCGATTTATCCTCTCCCTTTACGAGATCCGAATACTCATAATTTCATCTTTGATGAGGAAGAAAATCTCATCTTATGTCCTATCTTACAAGAACTAGGGGGTGAGGTAGTAGAATTTGGAGGAATCCCTCAATTTTGTCCACCTGTTTATGAACAAGTAGATGGGAAATTATGCTTGAAGCAAGATAGTAATGGCAATTATGTTTTTGCAGAAGTAGAACGGGATGAGTCAGGAAAAATTAGGCGATTACCAGAAGGAAAACCACTCTTTAAATCCACCAATTGATCTTTAAACTTTTAGCCAAACGTAACAATATCGAGAAGACTGGTTTCTTCAAGAAACCCCTTTTCTGAAAGCATCCCCCTATGCTCCTAGGTTAAAGGGGTAAAGTCATAACAATCCGTTGCCAAAACCAACTTTTCAGAATATAATAGAGAAGAGTAGTCATTCATCACTCAGATTAGTTAAGATGACATTACATGACTAATAATACTGACCATGATCGCTTATTTAAGGAGTTAATCTCCACCTTTTTTGTCGAATTTATCGAGTTATTTTTTCCTCAATTGATAGATTATTTAGATAGGGACTCGATTACTTTTTTAGACAAAGAAGTATTTACCGATGTCACGGAAGGAGAAAGGTATGAAAGCGATTTAGTCGCACAGGTTAAGTTTCGAGAAAAAGAATCTTTTTTCTGATTCATGTAGAGGCGCAGGAAAGTTCCCGCAAGTGGTTTAACCGGCGAATGTTTACTCAGCAATTCTCATTTTGAAAACAAAAGAAGATAAAGTTCTCTTGTTCACATAGAGAACTTCTGTCTAATTATCATTTTTTTTCAAGATAATCATCATAATTAGCTTCAAGAGACAGTT